>JAGCYM010000021.1 GCA_017960805.1 Ruminococcus sp. | reverse complement strand
CTTTTCCCGCATTTCCGGATGCATCAATTATTTCAGCCTTGATGAATATCTCACCCTCAGGGAGCTTGGTAACATCAAAATCATAACTGAATGTCTCTGACTTGGACGAAGACTGGCTGTCGAGAACAGCGATCTCAGTCCATTTCTTTTCATCTGTATTATCATATGAATATGAAAGTGCGAGAGACTTTAAGTTTATATTGTCCTCTGCGCTGATACTCAGCGGAATCTTAGTGCTGAATACACTGTCAGTAGGCAAGAATCTCTTGATCGCAGGAGCTATCTCGTCCTTCTGTGTTTTGATTGCAAAAGCCTCAGAAGCTGTACCACGGTTGCCGAGTTCATCATATGCAACCACACGGAATGTATATTCAGTTTCCGACTTGAGATCTGTGATATGCATTCCTGCAGTATCACTTGTCCTTCCAACCTCAGTGAATTCGCCTTTTTCGTTCTTGCACTCTACAACATAATAGCCGAAATCTTCATCTGAGATATCTTCCCAGCGCAGACTTACAAATGATGAAGCTGATGCGCATTCATCTGTAAGCACCTTAACCTGAGAAGGTCCTGCATTGTCAACTACATACGCCTTTGTAAAGTCCTCAGAAGCATTTCCGTTCTTATCCTTTGCTATTGCACGGACAAGATATGCACCATCGGGAACAGAAGTTGTATCCCATATAATGGTTACCTGATCGCCTTCTATCTTCTTTTCTTCAATATCCTTCCATTCAGTACCCTCTGCTTCCTTATATGAAAGCGCAATACTGTCAACACCGATATTATCCTCAGCCTTGATATGAACTAAAGCTGACTTGTTTACCTTTGATTTTGAAGGAGTGATAGAAACGACTCTCGGAGGCTCTTCGTCCTTATTGACGCTTACTGTTACTGCCTTGCAGAAATCGCCTTCAATGTTGAACTTGCTTACAGCAGCTATCTTGTAAGTATACTTCTCACCCTCTGTTACACCATGGTCAACATAGCGGACAGTTTTTACATCCTGTACAAACTTGACAAGCTCAAACTTGTCGCTGTCAGCAGGTGCTCTATAAATATTGTAGCCGTTGCAGTTAGCACTCTTTGATGACTTCCATTCGAGAACTACTGCTCCGTTTTCGCCTGCAGCTGATAATTCTTCAGGAGCTGCCGGACCTGTTGTATCAACAGTATAGGATACTGTCTTTACGCTGGTATTTCCTTCTGAATCTATCAGGGTTACGCGGACATCAAAGTTTCCGTTAAGTCCTTCAAGGTCCCACTTGCACTTTGAACAAAGTGTATTTGCTGAATATCTTTCCTGTGCAGAGTTGAACTGCTGTATCTTCTTATAAACAGCATCGCCCTCGCCGCTCTTCTTATATTCAAACATTACACTGTTGCCTGTGCTGTTGCCCGAATCAGCATACTTAACTGTAAGAGTTACTGTCTTTCCGCCGATCTCAGAATAGTCCTCAGGTGAGACAGAAATTATCTCAGGCATCGTAGGGATACCTACAGTTGAGTCACTGAAATCGGAAGTGTTGTTTGCAGCATCAGAAGCAGTTACCTTGAATGAATACTTCTGGTCTGCGTCAAGTTTTGTAAAGTTGTAGTTTGTATTATTTGTAGTACCAATGAGCTTGTCATTGCAATATACAGAATAGGAAGCTACCTTTACATTATCAGTTGACGGATTCCATGTAACGAGAACTGATGAACCTGTTCTTGACTGTACCTTGATATTCTGAGGTACAGTAGGTGCTTCAGTATCAGGAAGAGTTTTAACAGATAATTTTGCTGCCTTCTTGGAATAGTTTCTGCAATCGTCGAAAGCATATATCTGATACTCGTAAACAGTTTCAGGTGCAAGACCGCCGTCGATGAAGTTTGTGATGTTTCCGCCTGTATAGACTCTTGCATCGTCACGGTAGATCTCATAACCCATTACTGCGTTGTCATCAGTAGCCTCATCCCATGCAAGACGAATAGATGTCGTCTTTATTTCTGTTGCAGCAAAGCTTGCAACATCTGAAGGTGCTACTGTATCGGTATAGTCTGTTATCAGATTATCATAGAAAAGCTCAGCATTTGCTTCCTTTGAATCATTTCCTATAAATTTGTACTGTCCAATAGGCTTTGTTATCTTGAGATTAGCAAATTTGGAACTTCCCGGATTTGTAAATCTGATAGTCTGATACTTCACTCTGTCCTCAAGCGAGTTGCCGCTAAGAAGGACTACAAACTTCTCGCCTGTCTTAAAGGTTCCTGATGTCTGTCTGAAATCGCCCTTTACCTCAATAGTACCTGTTTTCAGATGATCTGCTGAGGAATACTGGCTTCCATACACAAAATCTCCGCCTACCCAGAGGTATGCGAGCTCATTATCCATTGATAAAACGCTGTAATATCCGACATTGAAATTACCTGAGCACTCCATAGTGCCTGACGACATTGTCAGACGATTATTAACTGTAATGTTTCTGACATTTGCTCTGAAGCCGTTAAGATCCATATAACTTACAGAAAGATTACCAAGTGATATATCATTCTGAAGCTTATAATCCGCCTCTGAACTTCCGTACATATCAATGTTTCCGGTAAACTTGTCACCGCCTATCTGTGACCATCTGCTGATCCTTAAATAAGCTGAACCGCTCATATGATATGTTAAATCCTTCAACGTACCATCCACTCTTGCATTCTGACCATATATGGATATATTCTTTTTATTGGCAAATTCCACATTCTGAAGAACAACACCGCTATGATTGAAATTCACCTTCTGTTCCTGATCACCGCAGAAAATAAGCATATTCGCACCCGATGCAACGAAGTTATAATAGCCGTTATCATTGACTGTGAAATTACCCTTGACGCTGAATTCACCTGCTGTAAGGCATTT
>JAGCYM010000020.1 GCA_017960805.1 Ruminococcus sp. | reverse complement strand
TATGGCAGCAGAGTATTTAGCTAATGCGGAGCAGCTCGTATCATTAAACTCTCCGATTAACTTTGAAGCTTCTATTCCTTGCCGAAAGGGATATGTTATCCATGAAGACGGCACAGGCATTTTTATTCTGCGTGGAATCACGGACCAGTGTTATGCAACTTATCAGGTGACTTATAACGGAAATATCGCTCTTCCTGAGGAGGCAGAGGACGTTGTACCGATTGCAATAGCGATCACAGTCAACGGCGAACCTCGTTTAACGAGCCGGGCAATTTACACACCTGCGGCTGTTGACGAATTTGGAAATGTAACGAGCACGGCGATCATTCGCATACCTCGTGGCTGCTGCTTTACAGTGGCAGTTGAAGCAGTACCAGCTACAACGGATCCGACGGTAACACCTGCACCTGTAATTAACACTCAAAATAACAATCTCGTGATTAACCGCATCGCCTGAAAGGAGGATAAAAATGAATAGAGAAATTGATACATTATATGAGCTCTGCGAGACTATAAGTATGGAGCTTGAAAGCTGCAATGAAAAGATACGTCAGGCAAACGGTAAGCTCAGCCCCGGTGACATCGACTATCTCGACAAGCTCACTCACACCATGAAGAGCCTTAAAGCCGTAATCGGTATGCTCGAAGCACAGGACAGCGGTTACTCAGGCCACTTCTGGGACGGCAGATACTACTTCGACGGTGGCAGCTCAATGGAAGGTTCAAGCAATCGTGGATCATACGAGGGAGCATCAGGCCGAGGCTCTTATGAGGGCGGCAGCTCCAACAGAGGTTCATACGGCAGAGGCAGAAATGCAAACCGTGATCGCATGGGACGTTATGCCGAGAGAGGCTACAGCCGTGCAGATGCAGAAGAGGACTTCCGCACTGAGATTGAGGAGCTCATGAATAAGGCTCCTGATGAGCAGAGCCGTAAGAAGCTCGAAAAGCTCATGCAGGAAATGAAGTAAATTCGTGTGAAATTTCGTGTGAAATAATTTTCAAAATACTTGTTTTTGCTTCAAAAATCTTTGCTTTTGATTCACAATTATTTGTGAATTGAAGATATAAAAAATACCGATATATCGGCGGTTGAGAATTAAAACCACTGTATATCGGTATTTTTCATTTAGTGCGGATGACAGGACTTGAACCTGTCACTCAGCACGCTATTTTGCACCGTTTTTAGATTCATGTGAATTTTCGTGTGAGATATCGTCAAGCAGCTTATTGAAGTAATCGTCTATCTTATCATCGACTTCCTCACGTTCCTTCGAGAACGTGTGCTGATATACGGACTTCAAGACACTGTCGCTTGACCATCCTCCTCGTTCCATAGCATACTTGTCGGGAACGCCGAGCATATGCATTATAGATGCATTCATGTGCCTCAGATCGTGAAATGACATATGCTCCACACCGTTTTTCTTCAGCAGATCTGTGAACCGTTTGTATATGTTCTGCCCGGTATAGTTGGTAATGAACTCCTGTTCCTCGGGGAGAGCGTTCACAAGCTCCTGAATGTATGCAGGTAGCCTTATTAGTCGTGTGCTCTCTACCGTCTTCGTGCTGCTCTTCAGCACATCAGCGTTGTGTACACGGACTTTTGTTTCATGTATAGTCAGGATATTATCTTTGATGTCGGTCTTTTTGATGCCTCGTACTTCCGACATACGCAGTGTGCACCACATTGCCAGCAAGCAGGGAAGCTCTACCTTTGAGCCGATGATGCAGCGGAGTACGTCCTCGGCTTTCGGGAGCTGCTTTATCTTCTTCTGAACCTTCGGCAACGTCGTGCGTATACGAAGATCGGGAGCATAAATATTCATAGCAGCAACGAGCAGGCCGTGAGCATTACGCACCGTCTTCGGCTTCATGGTCAGCGATAGCTTGTTCATATGGGCTTGAATGTCGTTTGCAGTAAGATCCTTTACATACATACCGCACAGGCCCCCGAGTTCATTCTTCCTGCATCTGCGGTACTCCGCAACAGTAGTGGGGGAGAGTATGTTCTCTTTGAGGTCTATGTATTCATCAATACACTCTCCGACGGTCTTACCGAGGATGCGCTTCTTCTTCAGGCCGAGCTGATACTCTCTCGCCATAAGCTCCGCTTCGGCTTTACCGCTCTTGCCGGGAAGCTTGGATGTAAAGGACACTGTCTTCTTTAGTTCTTTATCATACACCTGCACTCGCCAGGACCCTGACGGTAATTGCTTTGCGGTTGCCATTGGATCACCACCTCATAGTTACAGATTCGCTCTTTATTGTATCTAACCAATCATCAGAATTGATGATTTGAAAATAAAATTCAATATCTTCAATATTGAAAATGTTGTTTTTATCTAATGAAGAACCCATTAATACAATATCATCATAAGATTTCTTTTTAGCCGGAACATCAGAAGAAAAAATAGTATCAATGACAAAACCATTTACAGTAAAATCGTCAACTTGAACGGTTATGTTTTTATCTGAATTATTTTCAATATAAAGATTCATTAGGCAATCGCTTCCCGAATCGACTAAATCTAGATAATAGATTTTTATATCATTATCATCATACATAAGAAGCGGTTCAGAAGTTGTTTCAGGTGTATCTTGAACAAGTGTGTTACCACTATTGCCATAATTTTCAATATAGACGGCATTTAATTTTGGAACAGTTATTTCATTTCCTAAAACTGTTTTATAAGTATATAAACCTGTACTTTCGCCCCATATTGTCACCATATCATCTTCAAGAATGTTTTCACTTAATGTGCTTTCATCAATATTAAAAATAATAACATCATCAGATCCATATTGTCCTTGTGCTACTTCCATTCGGTACAATCCAGATGTAGCTTGAATGATTTTGCCCGTAAAAGTAAGCTTTTCACCTTTTAGACCGTCTTTTGCCCTTGCAATTTCTTCATAGCTTACATTCTTGCAAGAAGCCTTATAATCAGATTCGGATACCTGATTAACTTCAGTTTCGGTTCTTGTTGATGAAGCAGGCGTTTTAGGCTCTACTGATTTTACAACGACAATCGATAAACCAATAGCAGCAACGATACCAACAAATACAACAGTTCCACAGCCTGAGCCTTGTTTCTTCTGGCAATGCGGACATACTTTAGCTTTTTTATCAATCTCAGAACGACAGTACTTACATATTTTTATATTATCAGCCATAAAAGCACACCTACCTTTTTACTATATATTTTGTTCGACACTATTCGACAAAATACTTCATTTTTTACTCTTGATATAAAACCTATATATCTGCTATACTTAAAACAGAGGAACAGCAATAGCTGTAAAAGATTGTCGATACATAATTATAATCCTGCTTTACGTTTTACCACCGATCATACTACGGCAATAGTACAAGGTCGCTCCGTGTCCTCTGCGGAGCGCCATTTTTTTATAAGGGATGGTGCGAAATATGTCAAAGGAGGACAAAATTGAGTTATTAATACGGAAATGGATAGACTGGGGAATCATTACTTCTGACGAGATTTGCGAATTGAATCAAGATATGCAACTGCTTCGTCTCTTGAAAGAGAAGATAAGAAGTCAACTTCTTCGGAACTAAAAACTTTATATAAGTTAGATAAATCGTTCTTGCTTTCAGTGGGGACGATTTCTTTTTTTCCGTCAAAAAGTTCTCCGACAGTGACATTAAAAGCTGCTGCAATTTTTTGAAGAGTTTCAAATTTCGGAATTGAGCCATTCTTCCATGCGGTGACTTTTGAAGTAGATAGTCCTAATACATCTTTAGTGAATCGTGTAGGATTAGTGCCGATACTTTCACATAATTTTTCAAAATTATCAAAGAACATATACTCACATCCTTTCAAGTTGTAGGAAATACACAATAATTCTGAAATTCTGAATTTTATATTGACAATTCTGGAATTCAGAATTATAATATTAACAAGGTTAAGTGTAAGGGTATAAAGAAACGGCTTGTAACAGCGGTGACAGCTGTACAAGTATTTAGATATACTACTTTAATTATAACTTGTTTTTTTATACTTGTCAACTTGACAAAGTTAATTTTTAGTAAAGGAGATGTTAATCTTTTATGAAATTTCCTGACAAATTACAGTATCTCAGGATAAAAAAAGGATTGACAGCGGAAGAACTGGCAGTGCTTGCTAACGTGACACCTGCGTCAATCTCATACTATGAGAATGGCAAGCGAAAGCCACACATCAACACTCTGAATCAGCTTGCAAAGGTTCTGGACGTGACACCGGAAGAGCTGATAACAGAAACAACAACCGAATAATGTATTAAAAACAATACATTACAACACAACGAGGTGATTTTATGATCGCAGCCGAATGCAAGACAATGGTAAAAGCCAGAGCAAGAGATCATCAGCGCTTAGAGCACAATCTGAGGCTGATACAGCAAAACTTTACAGTAGCCGAGCTTTCGGAAGTGCTGGGAGTATCCATAAACACATGGACAAACCGCATGAAAGAACCTTGGCGGCGTTTCAGCTATGACGATCTTCGGACAATAGCACAGTACTGCCGAATAGACTTCGTGAAGCTGGTGGATGGAGAATTAAAAATAGGATAGGTGCTAAACATGATAGGAGCATTGTTCGTAATAGTACTGCTTGGATTTATCTATATCGAGGCGTACTGTTTCAAGGTGATCACTTCTGTGCTCAGAGAGCGCCGAAGGAAGGAGCGAAGCCATGACAGAGCGAGATAAGGCAGCACAGATCCTTGCAAAGCTTTCAGCTATGCATAGATCGGCAGCTTTACTCGAACCGGAAGATATAGAATATCATTGCTCCTCGAAGGAGCTGGACTTCTATTACTTCTGGATCTGTCGGGGCGGAGGTATCAAGAAGGGAGAATAAGAATGATTTGTTTTTTTAAGGACGGCAGCATCAAGGGATATATAGTCCCCGATAATGCGGTTTGTACCGTCGATGATGTACATCCGGTCGAAATGGACTATTGTCCGCTGAAGAATGCGTATGATACAGACAGCTGTGAGTGTGATCCGAACTGTCAGTACTATACCGAGGCCTGATGGAGGACACCGCCATGAAAGAACTGATAGTAAGAGTTAATCTTAAAGATGAAGAATACAGCAAGATCTTAGACGTTGCCAATGAAATAGTCGAAATATATCATTCAATAGGCATTCGTGATTCGGTTCACAGCGAGCCTGAAATCATAATCGACATAGCAGCAGAGACTATGCTCATGTATGACCTCAGGGAGAAACTTGAAATAGAACGTGATGTTCTTACGAAGTTCTATGAACAAATAGGAGCTATTGAGGATATATGAATGAAACATACGAGAAGAAGCATAATTTCTGCAATCGTGAACTGCTGAACCTGGTCAAGGGCATTGATAAGGACGTTTTGAGGCTGGTATATAATCTGCATGAGAGCGGAGAAGAGACAGTCATAATAGTATGGCGTACAAGCACAGGCGAGCATTTGAAGCCTGTCAACGTCACAGGCGATAGCCTTTCCGCACTCGCAAGGGACGTACTCAAATATCTCTGACGGTTTGTGCAGTCAACTGCACGGGGGCACTTATGGGAAAAAGGATATCTTTTGACATAGCTCAGGAGCTGGCAAGAGCCAAGCAGGATAATGAGAACTCAATATACGCACCGCATAACAGTTACGGCTATAAGATTAACATACATCATCCTCAGATAAGACCGCTTTATGAAAGATACAAGGAGTATCTGGGTGAGAATATACTTTCGGACAAGCAGAGGTTTGAATTTGAGATGATTATATTCAAGATGATCGAAAAAAAGAAATCAGAAAGGAGTAAGTAGAAATGACTGAAGAAGAAAAAGCAAGAGTAAAAGCATATAATAGAGCTTGGTATGCAGCAAACAGTGAAAAAAGAAAAGCATATAATAGAGCTCGGTATGCAGCAAATCCCGAAAAAGCAAAAGCATATAAAAGAGAATGGAACCGAAAGAACGCCGAACACGTCAGAGCATATCACAGAGCATGGTGTGCAGCGAACCCCGATAAAATCAAAGTATATCATGAAAGATATTGGGAGAAAGTAGCCAATAAGGGGGCGGATGAAACCAAATGAACAAAGTAATACTGACGGGCAGATTGACAGCTGATCCTGAGCTGAGACAGACACAAAGCGGCATATCTTCATGCCGCTTCACTGTCGCTGTGAACAGGCAGTATGCAGATAAGCAGACAGGCGAACGTCAGGCAGACTTCATTCAGTGCATAGCATGGAGGCAGACTGCCGAGTTCGTGAACAAGTACTTCCGCAAAGGCAAGATGATAGCTGTCGAGGGCCAATTGAGAAACAACAACTATCAGGATAGACAGCATCCCGACGTTACGCATTATACCATTGATATTATCGTCGAGAATGTCGAGTTCTGCGGTGACAGCAACAAAAACGGACAATCGGCAGCACAATCCGGGGCAAACGCTGCCAACAGTACAGCACAGGCAGCTGTGCAGGCTGCTCAGAATGCAGGGATACCGACAGATCAGGTATCATACGGCAGTCTGAGCGACTTCGAGGAAATACTGTCAGACGGTGACGTTCCTTTCTGAGAAGGGCAATAAATAAGAATGGAGAGGAATCAATGGCAGAAAAAAAGAGCTTCCTTGTATTCTGCGATCGAATAAAGGAATTGGAAATGCTTTCCGATGAGGAATGTGGCAAGCTGTTCAAGGCGTTAATGTACTATGCTGCAAGCGGTGAGGAAATCGAAACAGATTCTTTACCGCTGAAACTCATGTTCAGTGTTTTTAAGTCACAGATCGACGAAAACGAGGAGAAATATCAGAAGAAAAAAGCAGCGAACGCTGAATATTATAAGAAAAATAAGACAAATAAGTCTAAATCAGAAATTTCAGACGATTCAGTCAATTCAGAAGATTCAGAAAAAACAGTAATTTCAGATAATTCAGTTTTTTCAGAAAAATCAGAAATTTCAAAAAATTCAGAGAGTGATACTGTTACTGATACTGTAACTGATACTGATACTGTTATAAATATATATGATCAATCAGCGGACAAGTCCGCCGTCAGTGTCGGAAAGTCTGACGTAGAAAAAGAGTTCAATGAACTCTGGGAGTTATATCCCCGTAAAGAAGGAAAGAAGAATGCTTACCTTGCATACAGAAAAGCAAGGATACGGAAGAGTGATCCCTGTGATTTTCAAAAGGTCAAGGAAAGCATTATCGAGTACAGGGAAAGAACGAAGGATTATGATGCACAGTACATCAAGCAGGGAAAGACATACTTTCAGGGTGAATGCTGGAATGACGTTTATCCTGAGTTAGAAACAGGTAAGGCCCCCGATCCCGAAGTCGAGAAGTATAAGTGCTTAGTGAATCGGTTCTGAAAGGAGTTAAGAACATGAACACAAAGGAGTATTTTAAGAATAGCAAAATCAAAGGACATAAGCAGGCGGTCATGGCACCGTCTGTTGCTGCTGCTCTTGTGAGCTTCTGTGAGCAGGAGCCTGAGTTTGAGCAGGCCGTTGAACAGTCAGGCAAGACGTTTCAGGACTGCATGGACGCTGTTGCCAACGGCACCGGTGGAAGCATATCAGACCTGGATGCATACAGAAAGGCTGTAAAGTTCTATTTCTCAACTGCTGAAATTCATTTCAGCATGACTATTGACCTCTGCGGTGATATAGGAACACCGCCTATCACCATGAAAAAGAATGAAAAGGCAGCTCTGAGCGTATCGCTTGATGATCTTCTCGGTGATCTGTGAGGTGGCAGCTATGTTTGTAGATGTTGAATCTTGCTTCTCTGAGATAGAAGCATATATGCCTCATTTTCTCTTCTACCGCAAAAGAAAGAAAAGTGCTGATATATACTGCACTGCTTGTCATGAACGTTATGAGCTTACCGACAAGAAGCTGATAGCATCCTTCAAGCACAAGAAGCAGGATAAATGCCCTTGCTGTCATGGTGATGTCCAGTATCGCCAGATGGATCGTGGCAGAAAAGGATACAGGTATTATGATAATTTTGCCGTCTTCGGCAATTGTGGTGACGCACTGAGAATATCATGCATAACTGTGTATCAGGGCTTTGAGGAAGATATCATGGAGCCGGTGTATGATTATCGTCAGGCTGTACGATAT
>JAGCYM010000019.1 GCA_017960805.1 Ruminococcus sp. | reverse complement strand
GGCGCCAGGGGGTAGGGGAGGGGAGGTCCCCCTGGTTACCAGTTACCATCGACTTCGATGCGCTGACCGATGTTTTTAGTCCGCACATCACCTGTTGTTCTTGCGCCTTTAGCCGCGTTGCAGCAATAATGAGCTGCTTGCAGGTTGTTCCAGTCCTGGGCGGCATGTGCTGCAGACTTATAACCAAACTGTTCCCATTTGCTAACAGGTTTGATTTCGTCTATAACGAACGACAGTGGATGCTTTGCATCACTCGGCTCTTCGTAATGAATTCGTCCGAGCTTTCCTTTACATATTCCGCAAGGCGCATCCATCGCTTTGAATCGTGCTCTGTACTTGCGCCGAAGCGTTCCGTTCTTGTAACGTGGATTCGTAGCCATGGCTTTGTGTAAGCGTCCTCCGGTGTTTCTTTTGTAGCCCTTCATGCTTTGCAGGGGCCCGTGGGCAAACAAAAGAGCCCCCAAAAATGGGAGCTCCTCTGCTTCGCCAGTTAAATGATTACTGGCATTTAACCACGATTACATATTATCACCATGCTGGGTGGCTCTTAAATGGCTATCAATAATGCTCTGCAATGCATCTAGGGCGCGCTGGTGCAAGCGGTACTGGGAGCGGAGATCATCACGGCCTCTCAGTTCCATGATATCCCACCATGTCCGCCCTTCTATGTATCTGAGCATAAGCACGTCCTTCTGATCGTCGCTGTCTATCATGTTGATAAGACTCACGGCCGTGTCCTGTCTCAGCAGCATCTCTGTGATTTCATCCTCGATGCGCCGCTCCAGCGCCTCACGCTTCACGACGTTATCAAGTATGCTCTGCTCTAGCTTGTCACGCTTATTTGATTTCCTTATCTTTTCAACGTCATACTGTGCGCTTGTGAGGGATATCGCATCCCTCAGCTCCTTCAGCTCTGAACGCTTGTTGCGGATGGATGTTCTGATATCGCTTATGCTGTTCATGTACTCTTCAGCTGTCCGATACATATTACACCTCCTCTATTTCAACAAACCCTGCCTCTGCACATGATCTTGCTCTGTCTTCCGGCATCATCAGCCTCTCCCCAGTCTTCAGGATGCGGTTGAGTCGGATGTCTCTATAAGTCTTCACTACCTTGACCAGCTTCATACACTCCGGCTTGTACGTATGTTCCGGCTTGGTATTACCGAGGATCCTCTTCCACTGTGATACCAGGACTCCGTTGTTGTATGAATACTTGAATGTCGGCACCTTCTTCAGCTTCTTAACATCAAAGTTCATATCAAGCGGCACGATGTAGCCGTTCTTACCGTCCTCAACCTTCAGTTCCTTGAATACCGGCAGATCTGTGACAATGACCGCGGTACCTATTTCAAGCGCTTCAACAACAGAATAACAGAAAGCTTCTGCACTGGATAACTGCACAAGGTAGTCTGCTTCCGCAATATACTTGCTGATGTTGCTCGTTGCCTTGTGAAAAACAAGCCCCTCCGGTGTATCTGTAAGAGGGCTTTCTGCAAAGTACCCCCACTCATAAGCGATGCCCTTTTCTTCGAGCATCTTCGCCAGCTGGATCATGCGCTTGGCGCCTTTATCTTCCCACTTCGGATCCGTGTCAAGTCTCGATGCTGTGATCAGCTTCAGTGTCTTGCTCTTGTTCGGCTTCTTTTCAACCTTCTCAGATGCGGTCATATTTCTGATAACAATCGCGTCCTCCGCTCCGAAAGAGTCTTTGACCGCCTGACTCACACACACGGTCACGTCCTTATCTGCCGGAATCGACCTTGCTGTTGATGACTGGCATCCATGAACCATCTGCACGCTTTTTTTATAGCTTACATTTGCCGGAATCTGATCATAGACGCTGTTAACAATGATCGTGTCGCACATGATCGGGATCCTTCTGCTGTTTCTTACGACCTGCACATATTGCATGAGGCGTGCTTCGTAATCAATGCTTATATTGTCAAAAAGTGCAATTATATCGTAATGTTTTGCCATGGTTTTGCAGAAATTAAGAATAAATGTCTCTCTTCCGCCAAATGCGAAAGGTCTTGATAAATAGATGACCACCTGAGTCTTATAAGATGTTACAACTTCCACGTAAGTATTCTCCTCTCCTCTTACTTCATGCGCATACGTACCCATCGGCTGAATGACTGCTGCATACTTCTCAAGCTCCGGAAGGTCGTTGATGCGCGTCATGATAACGACTTCGTTTTTCTCTCTTTCTTCCCTGACCTCTTTTACAAGGTCCTTCATGTCCTTCGTAATATGGTCATAATAGTAAATGATCCGCTTTGTCTTGGTCTGTCCTCTCCGGTACTTCTTGGAAAGGCTGTTCGGTGTTGATGTTCTGTAGAAGTACATATATTCCGTCGCAGTTGCCCTCTTGCCCTTTGACCAGTCTATCCTTCTGTAGAGATCCTCGTCTTCTGCCGTGTCCTTCTTCTCGTTGAATCTCAGCTTTCCCAGAAATGACCTTTTGAAAATCCTCGTACATGCGGACGGATTCGTAAGAGCCTCGCCTTCTTTCAGCTTATAGTCGAATTTGACGCCGCCCTTTTCATCGAAGCTCTTCCAGGACAGTTCCACATAGTCAGGATCCTCCGCTCCAAGCAATTTGAGGATATATTCTACATAGTTCTCCGGAACAAGGTCGTCTGCATCTATGAAATGTATGTATTCGCCTGAAGTGTTCTCGATGCCGGTATTCCTGGCACCGGCAAGACCCTTGTTCTCCTGTCGGATCACTCTCACCCACTCGTATGGCGGCAGATATGGCATCTTGGATCCGTCGTCTACGACAAGGACCTCAATATCATCACATATTTGAGGCTTGAGGCGCTGGATCAGGTGCTCTATGTAAGGCTCCGCATTATATGCCGGAATAATAATTGATAACTTCATTTTAGATCCTCCATCATACGCTCCAACAGATCACTGTATTTCTTGAAAAAGAGATCCTCGAAGTCTCTATATTTCTGAACTGCTTGATAATTGTTCATAATGGCGTTTGATCTTGAATAGTATTCCTTCTCAAGTCCGCTTTCGTACAATATGTCTATAATTTTAGGTATGTCCCATAATTTTCTCACCCTTATGATGCCTTTTTCATCGAAAAAGGCGCCTATATACCGTGCTCCGTAATATATCGGGACGGTTTTGTGCGAAAATGCGTTCAGAATCTTCTCTGTAAACCACCAGTCGTCCAGATAGTTCTCAATTACAACGGCGAACTTATACTCTGAATAAGCTTCGTCTATTGTGCACCGTTCCCCCTTGTAATCTCCGAGGATGTCGACCTGATCCTCTATGACATCCGCAATCTTCATCCGCTCCCGATGGATCGGACACATTCTTTTGGTACCGCAGATCATCGAGATGTCTTTTCTTTTGAATTCATCCTTCAGCTCATAGTCGCGCCAGTAGAATATAGGCAGCGCATTCGGTGCAAATCTCAGGAGCTGGCTGTCATGCGTGAAAATGTACCTGAATCTGTTATAGTGATCCATTGCAAGCAGGTAGTTCTCCGGTTGAATGGATCTAGGCTCTATCAGGAGAAGCATGTCTGTCAGCACTTCAGTATCGTCCATCGCTTCCCATATCTTCCCATCGACATACATCCTTGGAGCGGATTTGTCCTTTGTTGTATGAGTTGGGAAATGATCAAATTGTGATATCATTCTTAATTTCATTGATTTTCTCCTAGTTTTCTTACAATTTCCTCTTCCCTGGCTGACAAATTCCATTTTCTTGCTGCTGCCTTCTCTGCTGCTGCCTTCTCTGCTGCTGCCTTCTCTGCTGCTGCCTTCTCTGCTGCTGCCTTCTCTGCTGCTGCCTTCTCTGCTGCTGCCTTCTCTGCTAGCAAAAGACCTTTTCCAAAAATAGCCTTGCCTTCGGCCTTCTGTTCATCGAGTTCGGAAATAATGATGCATTCGCTTTTTTTGATTCGTAGATCCTGCTCATAGTGAGCGATTTTCATGATCTGAGCAGGGCATATTACATTGTCAGGATAAATATAGTTTGGAAGTTCCTGCGTTTTCTCTCGAAGGTTTATATCATTCTGCACTTTGATCGCCTTCCAAAGGTCAGGCGCTGTCCTGAGCCTGTTCACTTCATCAAGGTTTGTTATAAATCCAGTTGAAACATTTGCACCGTTTTCGTATGTGATTTTTGCTCCGCATGTGATATAAGTCAAATCGCACTTCGTGGCGCTCATTATAGTAAGCGACGGAGCAAAGAGGAAAAACTTAATTTTGTGATCCGTATACCACCTCAAGATTTCTGCCAATATTGAAAATGGCGGATTATCAACGACAACGGACTTTTCAGTGTACTTTTCTTCCTGATAGTTTCCGCCGGGATAAAATGGCCGTATAAACGAGGCTTTGTTCAGGTCGAATTCCTTTGCCACCCACTCGGCTACGGCATTATAGATGTTGTCAGGTGTGTAACAGTCATCAGTTGTCTTCTTGTTTTCAAACTTATCTAGGAATTCATTGTACTCATCATTTCCTTCCTGCCTTTGCTCGCCTTCCTTCTCTCTGTTAAACCAGTCGTCCAAAAACCAGTCTATGTCGAACCCGTCCCAGTCAAGGTCCGGAATTTCTTCTGCAAGAAGGTCCATGTCCCACTCGGATTCGTTTAGCTTGTTATCAAGAAGACGCAGCTTGTCAACCTGATCCTGAGAGAGTTCATCCATCCGCAGCACTGGCACGGTCGTATGCTTCAGGCGCTTCGCTGCTATCAGACGACAATGACCTATGATCAGAACGTTGTCCTTATCAATAACAAGCGGCTGAGCAAATCCGAACTGCTTGATAGACTCCATCACGTTCTTGATCTGCCGTTCATCGTGTTTCTTTGCATTCTTCACATACGGCTTTATGTCTTCGATTTTTATATTTTCAATGTTCATCTTCCACTCTCCTTATAAAACTTATAAAATAATTGTATGTTAAGAGCTCCTTGTTCTGATAATTAGCATAATTTAATTCTATGCGTGCCCCTGGACTCTCTTCATAGTCGCTAAGCAGCAGTATTATATCCGCCTGATTCAGCATTGCCAGGCATATCGGCATGTACTTTTCTTTGCTCATACCTTCCGGCAGCGTTGCCGGATTCAGGACTATATATCCGCGAGACTCTAACTGTTCAGCTGCTTTTCTAAACTTTTCTTTGTAATTCGGATCCCCATCTATCTTTCCGGCAAGATATACAACCGTCATTTTGCTCGCACTCCCCTCTATTTATCTTTCTCATTTTTCTACCCCAACTTAAATCCCATATAAATGGCATTTGCCAGCGCCTGCACAAACTGTTCATCCTGCGACTTTTCATCCTGTCCTATATGGAAGAGTATTCCATGTACCATTTCATGAATGATTGTTTCCTCTTTCATTTCGGCCGTCAAATTTTTGTTAATATATATAACTTCCTTCTTGTAATCTATCTGACCAAAATGAGTGGAATCCACGTCAAATGTATCTTCGACCTCAACAACTTCGTAGCTATGTCCGCATATATATACTTTCATGTTTCTACCTCACTTTCTGCCTTGTACTTGGTCGATAATCTCCATTGCTCGTCTTAATCCACAAGCAAACGGACTACTCGGATATTTCTTTAATTGCCAATCGTTTTCTATCTCGGCTCTTATCTTGTCAAGAACACAATCAACACAGTCCCTATATTTCCCTTCACACTCTTTAGACAAATCGTACTTGCATAACCACATATCTATTCCTCACTTTTCTCATATGGTTCAGGCAACGGCATCCAGGCAAGTACGTCATCAGGGAGGTTACCGATAAATCCCGCCCATTTTCCTGTGAAGTCGTCTATCCATGATACATATACGTATTCGAAACTTACATTTTTATGATAAGTTAAAACATTAGTGTCTCTCTCGGGTAACCTTTCACTACATGGAATCCACCTTGACTGTTGTGGTGTTACGGGTGGCATTTTTTCTATATGTCTATAACTCGAACATCCCGTTACACAATTATACATAGGACATTTGTCACACATTGCTTTTAAGGTTTCCTCTCTGCTTATACAATCCTCGCTTGGCTGTTGCTCTAATGCTTTGATTGCCAATTCTTTGGCTTCAAAATCTCTTCTCATAAAAACATCTTCTATTTGTTGAGTTTCATAGTTATACTTATTTTCATCTTTCGCAACTGATATAATTGTTTCGTTGCTGTCTATAAAATATTGCTTTGCTTCTTCATTTGTCATTCTGTATCACCATCCTTTAATTCTATCGGAATCAAATCACCCTCAGAGTGATACATCCATTCATAATGATACTTATCAACATTTGAACCATCTATCTGCGTAATTACATAAGTGGTTCTATCATTTAATCCTATAAAATCCTTGAAATATTGCTCTTCACCGACTCGATATGTTATTTCCAACTGATTATCAGAACCGTCATAATTGATAGAACACCACCCTTCAAATTCTAATAAAACCATATCGGATTCGTTATTTATAACTACAATTCTTCTGTATACATTAAAATTATCAGCTTCTTTTGAAATGTTATAACTTACTGTATCAGCCTCATTTTCCCATGAACATCCTGTCAGAATTACTATCAAAAATATACATATCAGTACTATTTTATTCTTCATTTTCACTCTCCTTATCTGCTTCTATGATGGTTGGTGCATCGGTTCTAAT
>JAGCYM010000018.1 GCA_017960805.1 Ruminococcus sp. | reverse complement strand
GTTTTATTCTGCCATGATAAACAACAGAGATCTCCATAAGTCACATCCTTGCTATGATATGTAACAAGAATATCTCCATCATCAAGAGTTGGTGTCATACTGTCTCCGGAAACCTGAATCACAGGAAAAAAGATCATAGAAAACAATACAGAAACCGCAGCGACCGCAGCAACAATCGTAGCAGTATTAACAAGCGTCCTAAAGAAGGAACTTTTATACTTTATCCTTTTCAGTTCTGATTCTACCTGTTCAACTGTTGGGATATCTACTGTCACTCGTTCTTTGTTTGGCATGATATACTTTCCTCCGCCGCATTCTGTTCAAGAACATCCATTGCGGTTTCCTCTTCACTGGATGCCTCTGCATCACATTTTCGTTTAACCTGCATGATATATTCATCTGCCGTTTTCTGAGCTGTCTCAAACAGTTCATTCAGTTTAACGACCGCCTCTGCAATCGAACCAGCTTCTGAAATCTTCAGTTCTCTTGCGCTAAGCTGTTCTTTAAGAACTTCGATTTCTGACTGCATTTCCTTTTCACGGCGCTGATATTCATAAATAATCTCTATCAAAGCACTTCTGCGCAGCTTTCTGAATTCTTTATCTGTCATTTTCGCACCTCTGTCAAAACGTTATATTTACAAACTGTATATTGATTTTTGAAAAAAATAAAAAAACGAGGAGACATGATTATCCTTAAATCTTATGTAATTCTCCCTGGTGTAATAGATATATAAATTTCTTATGTTGCCTTATTATATCATATATATTTTAATGTGTCAACCGTTTTCGGCTATTTTTCTATATCTAGAGCCTATTTGGTGGAAAAGTAACATTTTTGACTTCTCGTTTTTGTATAATCACACAAGAACACTCGGAATTTGTTTTTGTATTCCAAGCAAACACATCATCTCTATATTATTAAATGTATTTATCCACATGAATATTACATCAGGTATATTTCACCGATTCTGTTTTTATAATCCCATGCATCATTTTGCACTAACTATTTATAATCAAATTATAATATGTTACAGATTTTTTTGTAATCAATTGACACTTACGCGCTATTCGATGTATAATATTTAAAACAAAACGTCTAATTCTTTTCTTCGGAGGACAATAGCCATGACAGAAAAAGAGCTTCGCAAAGCCAAAAAGGAAGAACTGATTGAAATGCTTTATTACCTTCGCAAGGAGATCGACGAGCTAAAGGAAGAAAATGATAAACTTCGAGCAAAGATTATCTCTCTTTCAGAAAGCAACACAAAATCTCAGGAGAAACAAACCGAAACAGAAGCGCAGGATGTACCGGAAATCCAGGAGGTACACGATGCATAAGATCAACAGCTTAGACGATATTCCAAGCAACGAAACTATTCGGAGAGTTCTAAACAGAAAAAGATATCATAAACTATTTCTTGCTACACTAAGAAGCACAGTCATCGCTGTAACTGTTGCAGCAGCTGTGGTTGTTCTCATTTCATGGTTTGCACTTCCGGCTGTCCGTGTCACAGGAACAAGCATGGAACCGCTTCTTTCTAACGGAAATATCGTAATCTGCAATAAGTTCAGCGACGCTGAACGCGGTGACGTCATAGCAATGTATTATAATAAAAAAGTCCTGCTAAAGCGAATCATTGCAGTTGCGGGGGACGAAATTGACATAGACGAAAACGGTCGGGTAATACTCAATGGAGCATTACTGGATGAACCATATATAACTGAGTTTTCAAAAGGTGAATGTGATATTGAGTTTCCGTTTACTGTAAAGGAAAGCCGCTGCTTTGTCATGGGTGATAACCGTGATGTGTCAATCGACAGCCGCACATCCGTTTTCGGATGTGTTTCTGACGAAAATGTACTTGGTGTCGTTTGGCTTCGTGTATATCCTTTCGGTCTTCCCCATTTAATAGGAAACAGTGATGAAAAGAAAGATTAAAATAACCGACATAGCAATCACGCTTTTCTTTGTTTGCGTTATGCTCATAGGTATCTCTGTTGTTATCTATCCGTATTTCAGCAGCTGGTGGAATGAACGCACCCAGACTAAAGTCATTGAACAGTATGAACAATCAGTCGGCGAACTGGATAATTCCGAAAAAGAAAAGCTCTTTGAAAAAGCTCATGCGTACAACTCAGATCTAGGCAAGCTTCAAAATCCCATGAAAGAGTTTGATGAAATACCTGGTTACAGTACTATCCTTGACATCACCGGTACCGGAATCATCGGATACATCGACATCCCAAAGATTGATGTTCACCTTCCGATCTATCATGGTACTAGTCCTGAGGTCCTGAATATAGCAGTCGGTCACTTACAGGGTACTTCTCTTCCCGTCGGAGGCGAAGGCACCCACGCAGTCATTTCAGCTCATAGCGGGCTTCCTTCAGCAAAGCTGTTCAGCAGCATTGATCAGCTGACAGAAGACGACCGTTTCACTATTTCAGTGCTCGACGAAGTCCTTACATATGAAGTCGAGGACTATGCTGTAGTAAGGCCATCAGAGGCAGATAAAATTCAGGCTGTACCTGGCCGTGACCTGGTAACACTGCTCACATGTACGCCATATGGTATTAATACTCACAGACTCCTGGTGCGAGCACATCGTATCGATACTATCACAGACGAAGACAGCGTTCGCAAAATACGAGTTCCTGCTGACGCAGTGTTAGTTGAGAACATAAGCTCGATGCCATTTATAATTATCCCGACAATAATACTCCTCATCTTGTACTGGACACTAAAAGGAAAGACAAAAAGCAAGCGCTACTTATCATCATATACGTGTAAGAACATATATATTTCCCTCGAGGAAAGGAGCGGTGATTCTATATGCGAAAAACAAGGACCAGAATAATATCCGCATTAATTCTGAGCATCTGTATGTTATGTACTGTTATGCTTATAAACACAAACGCCACATCATCAGATACTAATTCAATTACACTAACCTGCCAAAGAGAAGAAACGATACTCAGCGGTCAGCAATGGAAACTATTCAGGATAGGAACACGTGATGTCAATAAGATAGTATTCATTCCAGAACTATCAAAGTACACACTGGGCTTAGGAGAATTTACAGAAGCTGATCTTGAAACCGCCGCTACAACACTCGAATCCTATGTTACTGCAGAAGGTATTCAAGCCTCCTTCCAGGGCGAAACTGACGAGAATGGTAATCTCACCTTTGAAAATCTTGAAAATGGTCTTTACCTTGCAGTCGGTGATTATTATGAAATCGGTGACATCTTGTATTTTCCTTCTAACATACTGCTAGAAGTCGGATCATCCGACTCTCATCTCAGCCATGACGCATTTCCTAAATACTACACTGAGCAGATCATGACATCACTTGTCGGATATACTCTTAAAAAGGAATGGATGAACGATGACAGCATAAAGGAAAAACGCCCGGTCAGCATAACAGTTGATCTTTTTAAGGACGGAGAACTATCTGAAACGGTGATCCTAAATGAAGAAAACAATTGGGAATACCGCTGGGAAACACTTACCAACAAATCCAAATGGGTAGTTGCAGAACGCGATATACCAAGCAACTATATCGCATTAGTAGAATCCAACAGGTATCGTTTCCTTATAAACAACTACTATGAGGAAACCGAATCATTATCGACAGATATTTCATCTGGCACAACTCAGGTTTCAACTGTACCAACTACTCTCGCTACACCTACTACACCAGTAACCACTAAGACAACCGACAAACTTGTTCAGACAGGTCAGCTCTGGTGGCCTGTGATGCTGCTTTCTGTCGGCGGTGTTCTGCTAATCGGAATAGGTCTCTCAGTTGACAGCGATAAAAAGAAGAATGAAAAGTAAAATTAAGAAATTTCTGATATTCCTTGGTTCTGTAATGATCATTGCGGCAGCAGTTCTCTGTGCTTACAATATTCATGAAGGAAAAAAAGCAGGCATAGCTGCTGAAGCCGCCGTTACGGCAATCAAAAGCAACCTGCCTGTTAAATCTGAAAAAGAAGAACAGAAAGAAATAGTTCCTTCGGAAGATGATCTATACGCTTCTTATGAGCAGGATGAGCAGCAAGAAAGCATCAGTGAAATTATCATTGACGGCATATCATATTACGGGTATCTCACCATTCCAGCCCTCGGACTAGAACTGCCGATAAGAACAGAACTAAGCTATCCTGCACTTAAAGAATCTCCATGCCGCTTCAGCGGTTCAGTACAGAATAACGACCTGATCATAGCCGCGCATAATTTTCCTGATCATTTCGGAAGAATATCTAAACTCGGCACTGGTGATCAGATCATCCTTACAGATGCTACTGGGGAAACGTACATTTATTCAGTCATCTATACTGAAATAATTGCCGGAACAGATCCTCCTCAAATGTTCAACGGACAATCTGAAGAATGGGATCTTTCACTGTTTACATGTACCATTGGGGGACAGAACAGAATTACAGTACGCGCCAGCATCATTGAAAAATAATGAATGTATTCTTATTATACTGCAGACGAACCGCTCCCCTCTTACATTAATAAAGAACGTCAGGTTATCATTTTTCTAAACATCTTCCAGAACTTGCTGTTCTAGCATATCAGTATCCGAAGGTTGTAGTCAAATTGCATAGTGCTTTTTATTTACATGGCTTAACTGATGTGATACCAGATTATTATGATTTTGCTACTGAACGAAATGCTGCCAAAATCAAGAGTGAGAATATAAAGCAATATTTTTTATCCTTCTTACTTCTTCAGACAAGGTATCATACAAATACAATACAAAGGTTATCCATTCTTAGAATAATCTCTGAATTCAAGATTTATTAAATCGTTGTTTTGTCATCTTTTGCGCAACACACAATATTCTACGTAGTCAATAATTAAAGCGTCCGATTCAAATCACAATTCTGAACCGGACGCTTTTCATATTATTTCAGTGAATTCAGTTTCTTCTGAAGTTCTATCATGTGGTTACGACAAGCTGTGATCTCGCCTGTATACTTGTTGAACCACTCAACATCAGTTTCATCGGGCTGTTCCTGAAGCAGGATCGCCTGAACGAGTGCTGACTGCGAACGTGAGCGCTTTCTCTCGATCTCCTTGATAGTATTCATACAAAGTCTGATTTCCTTTTTAAGACGTCTTTTTTCGCCCATGGTCTATCCTCCTTCCGTTAGTGCCCTTGTTTATCGATTGAGTTTACAAGAGACTTTGCTTCATCATACCCCTGGTCGAGCTCCGAAATAATGTCATCCAAAGATTTCTTGAGTTCAGTAAGTTTCTCTTCCGTCCGCATCTGTTCGGGGTATTTCATTATGCAGGTGTTAAGCTCATTGATAGTTCTTTTTTTGTCTTCATCCAGTCTGTCGAGCAGAAATCCAAACGAATCAGCACTGCTCATATCACTAATTATCCTAACATAGCGCAGATCCTTATCGCCCTCTGCGTTCAGATAGGAGTCGACATCCTCGGAAACATTACCGAGATCTGCCATATAATGAATGTAATAGGTTTCTTGAGTTCGCTTCGTTTCATCGACGTAAAGACCGATGAAAACGAGCATTGCTATAAATGTTATAATGAACAGAATGATAAAACTAATCATTCTCCTTTTCATCAGGGTCTCCTGACCTGCCCGCATCTTCATCGTCCTCCGCTCTGTATCCTATTTCCTCGAGGCGTTTCTTTTCCTTGTCTATTGCCTCTCTTATAGCTGCCTGGCGTTTGTCTTCAGCGGTCTGCTCGTTATCCTCATTGATCTTCTTTCCAAGCTTCATAACTGTTCTAAGCTCGTAAAATGCGATAAGTGTGGTCGGTATCATTACGAGAAGCAGTATAAGCTTTCTCGAATCCGTAAATGAGTTGACCCACATGAAGAATCTTGCCTTGCGTGTGAACTTTCCAACTATCTTGTCGGGATCAACGGTAATACTATCATCAACAGGGTTAGCGTCACCGCGTGTAATAAACCTGCCGTCGTCAGCCCTGCCAACTATTCTGTGTGTTACCAGCATTCCATAGATGTCACTCTGCTCGGAATAGAACGAGATTATATCTCCGTTCTCAAGCATATCCGGATCTGTCTTCTTGATGATTATGAAGTCTCCGACACGAAGTGTCGGCTCCATACTTCCTGTTACCACACGGAGTATGCTTCTGCCGAATATATCTACAGCCTTGCCCTGAGCCGAGAATACCATTACATAGATTACGAATCCAAGAGCCAGTACCACAAGTACTGATGCTATTATATTCGCTATCCTGTTGCTGCTGTCATTCTCTTCCTCTTCTATGCCTCCGGAAGCCTCAGTCTGTTCCGCCTGGATCTCCTTGACCTTCTCAGCATGTGCAAGAATACTTGCCTCAAGATCCCTGCGTTCCTGTTTGCGCTCCTGCATGTAGCGTATAAGCTTAGCAATACTGCCAACATGATATTCCTTGTAGAGACGGTTCATCTCTGCCTGTATCTCTGCTGTCTGCTCCGGAGTTCTTACTGGAGGTGTATAAGCGGGCTTCGGCTTGCTCTTGTCAGCCTTGCGCTTCTTGTGCTTGAACTTCCAGTCGTTGATAAATCTGCGGATATCGTATTTGAGAACTCTCGCGTACTTTCTGTAGTACACTTCCATTTCCTTGTGTGCCTTCTGTTCGAGCTCCTTCTGCTCCTTCTTTGCCTTCTTATCAGCGAGCAGCTGCTTATACAGCGGATTGTCGGTTTCCTCCGGTATGATACCGAATACCGTCGCAAGAATATGTCTTATGAATCTTATGAGAACATATATCGGATTCCACGAGTATTCGCGGTAAATTTCCTTGAAAGGCTTGCTCTCGAAATGCAGTCGCTCCACTTTGAGACGATGAGCGCGTTCCGCTTCCGCACGTTCTTTCTCGCGCTTCTGCTGTTCCAGCTTTATGCGGGCCGCGACAGCTCTCGGATCCTCGAGTGTCTCTGCCTGATCATCGCCGCTTCCTTCCATCGCTTCCTTGGCAGCCTCGATCTCTTCGTCGGTAACGGATTCGTAGGCCTCTTTCTCAAGAGCTGATTCATCAGGAGCCTTGTTGAGTTCTTCTTCAGCGATACCTTCAGCTTCACCGAGCTCAGTACGCGCAAGTTTTCTGTTCTGCTCGACACGTTCACGCTCTGCGGCAAGTCTTTCTTCTTCCTCACGTCTCAGGCGCTCTTCCTCTTCACGCTGCCGCTGCTCCTCGAGTCGTGCAAGACGCTCCTCTTCGAGACGCTGACGTTCGCGTTCCTCGGCTTCCTGTTCCGCTCGTTTCTGAGCGAGCATTTCCTGGACGCGCTTTTCTTCCTCTTCCCTGGCGATTCGCTGACGCTCGAGTTCTTCCTTGCGGGCTTCCTCGATACGTTCCTGCTCCAGTCGCCTCTCCTCCGCTTCGATACGGAGACGTTCCTCTTCCTTGCGTTTCTTTTCAAGTTCCTTGATGTATTCTGATTCGATCGCGATTATATCATTGATCTCCTCGAACATCATGTTAAGATCCACAGGAAGCTTCTGTTCCATCTTGAATTCACCGTCAGTCGCTATGTATCCGGCTACTGATTCTGACGAAACACTGTAGTCGGCGGTGAGTTCCTTGTCAAATTTCTTCAGGAATTTAGGGGCTATCTTCTTGCCCTTCTGTGTTTTCAGTTCAGTAAGCTTCTCTGCTGTATCCTGATTCATATATGAACGGAAAAGCAGCAGATTCAGCACGACCATCTTATAGAAGTCCTCTATGTACTCCTGCTGTGGCTTTACAGCGCTGTTCTGAACGTTAATCTCATATCCGACCTTGTCATAGCTCTCAATGTACTGCCAGAGTGTGAGGCAGGCTTTGAGGTCGACATTCTTCATAATTGCGTTAGTACGCATTACAGGAGGTCTTATATATGTGGACCCGAGGGTCTGACAGAGCTCTGAGCCCTTATACCCCTCGATAGCCTTCTTCAGCTTTTCAACACGCTGCCAGATGGTATATCCGTTTTCATCATACGTATCAAGGCTGTCTATCGTCTCTATCTTAAGTTCGACCTTCATCCTTCCGCCCTTGCCGTCCTCAATATTGGTATCATAGCCGAGCGAGAAAACTTCCTCGTCACGCGCTACCTGAGCCAGCTTTTCATAGCGGGTATTTATGAAGATGAAGAGTCTGTCCACGAGGGTGTTCACGAACTTGTTCTCGTAGGTGAACATACTCTCTTCCTTATGGATATTCAGTATCTTTGAAGGTGTTATCTTTCCTGATTTCTTATCTATGCTCTGTATGAGGTCTGTGTGCTGTGCGAGATGCTTTACAGAATCTACTGTGATCTTTCTCGACAGCGCTATCGGCACGATCTCCTCAACGTCCTCGATCGTACGTCTGGGATTTCTGAGGAAGTTATCGACATGAACGAGGCCGTTCTCAATAGCCTCAACCCATGAAACGTCGAGTGCCTTCTCCATTATCTTCTTGTTGAAAGCAAATGTATTGTGGGCCTCATGGAGGAGAGAATCAAGTGTGGAATATACCTCGTCTTCACCGAAAATCTCCGTGAATTCACTGAATTGCTTATACCATTCATCATATGATCCGGTCACTTGTTCTCACCTGCCTTTGTATATGTATTTCGTAGACAACTGCGTATCACCTGCCCGTTTGTGCGCCCTTTGAAGCGTACAGACAAGCGAGCAATACGCAGCCTGTGATCATGTAGTTATATCAGAACAGCTTCTGGAGTCTTTCAAGATAAGCGATAGACTCGTTCATCTTGTTCTTTCCGAAGAGCTTGTTCATGTATGTGCAGAGCTCACGCAGTTCTTCACGGAGCATCGCAAGGTTGAGTGACTCAAACTTTCTGAAGATCTTGGTAGCGAGTACATAGTCGATACCGTCAAGTTCGTCGCCGCCGCAAGCCACGTAAACAGGAACAAAGAAGTTCATCTGCTTGAGGATACGGTTACCGAAAGCCACACGGAGTTTCTCGATTACCCAGAGGTCAAGCTGCTGTATCTTCTTGAGGCTCTCCTGAGAGATCGGATACTTGTCGAATGCCTCCTGGAAGAGTTTCTCCAGGTGGTCGAATCCGAGATTCATCGGAGGCGTATCAGGAGCATCGAAAGCAACGCCCTTGGCATCAAGGTTGATAGGCTGAGCACGGTCGTATACCTTATCGGAAATAGCGAACGTGGAGTCATCGTTGTTAGCGGTGCCGACGTACCAGATATTCTGCGGGATACGTATCTTGCCCTTGTCAAGGTTTGTCGGGTCAGTGCTCCATGTGTTGGGAACGATATCAAGTTCCCACTCGTCTGCGTTAGGCATTTCGAGGATGGAGAGCATTTCCGCGAAGTAATACTCAACACGGGCGATGTTCATCTCATCGAGGAGGATGAGGTTTACATCATTGTTAAATCCTGAGGAATATATTCTCTTGAGGACTTCTGTTTCATTGAAGTTCTTCGTAAATTCATTGAAGTAGCCGAAAAGCTCTGTACGATCACGCCATGAAGGCTGTACTGAAGCGATAGTCGTATCTACCTGCAGGAACTTACCGAATGAATACGGAAGTGAAGTTTTACCTGTACCGGAAATACCTTGCAGGATGATCAGTCGCGTGGAAGCGAATGCAGCAAGGAACAGGCGGATGGTGTTGGGTTCGTAGTACAGACCCATGCGGGACGCCGCGAAGTTTCTGTACATTTCGACGATCTCGGGCAGCGTGATGTCATTGTTGTAGACGGGCGGCTCGTAATCGGCAAGCTCGAGGTCGACCTGCGTGAGCTTGTAGAAACGG
>JAGCYM010000004.1 GCA_017960805.1 Ruminococcus sp. | reverse complement strand
TTTTGTGATACAGTTTAATAAAAAGGATTATTTGATTTTCATGCTAACTTGTCAGGCGAATAAATCACTATTTCTGAGGTGATTACGATGCAGATATAATAAAAAATATAACTGCTAATAATTATTGTACATAATGATTTTTAGTGTTATAATGTAAGTAACAAAGCTTATATTAATCAGTGGTTTTATCGACTCAAAAATTATGGGTCTAGTTCATAACACCAGACACTTGAAGTTTTATTACAGTAATCCTAACATCACTGGTGTATAATAATATACGGGAGGTTATAATATGAAAAAAGCAATTATAAAAGTAATGATAGCAATTGTTTCTTCTATGTTAGCGATTACTCCTATAAGCGCCAGCGCGACTTTTGTATTAGTTCCTGACAAGGATTCCGAAATAGCAGATATACTTTCTGAATATACTCAGGTTGATAATGTTCACTTCTTTGATTGGGGGAAGACTTCCGATAGAGACTTTGATACAATGTATGTTAATGAGGACGGAAACAAGTTTATTGGTTTTCTAAAAAAAGATATTATTGATGTCATAGTTGAACCTACTAATAAAACAGATATAGAGGAAATATCAAAGATATTAGCCAACAAATATAACAAAAATTACGGAATTAGCCCTTTGCTTTCAGAAAAAACAAAGTATTCTATAAGAGCATACGGATATGCTCCTAAAATCAGCGTAAGTTTAGGAGCTGAGATTATTTCAGAGCTGAAAGAGAAAGGACTTATTAAATCCGGTAGTATTTATAAAGATGTGTACCAGCAGATTTCATTTGAAGCTGTTGAACGGTATAGTAATACAATAACAAATTACTACAACCAAGAAAGCAACGAAGGTTTGTATGAAGAATTAAGCGACTACATTGAAGAGAATTTAATTGGCTATACTGTTAAAAAATATCCATCTGAAGAAAACTATTATATTGTAAGTGTAATTCCCCCCGAAGATTCGACACTAATTAAACAGATTGAAGTAGCAGAGAAGATATATGAAGCAACCGGGAAAGTTCCATATTACATATCCCCTGAGTCGGAGACTAGTTTAAGAATAAACTCTATTGATGTATTTAATGCAAATAAAGGAGATGCAAACTCTGACGATAAGACATCTTCTGAAACTGAAATACCAACTTATAGCAATTCAAAAGAATTTATAGATTTGCTTACCAGTGATGAAGATGGTAATAGTATTCTTTCACCCGATATCAAAGTAGATGCAATGTTTAATTGTATTAAGAGTCCAAATTCTAATTATAGTATCGACTATCTTGTAATTTATGGATTAAGTAGCATTAATAGTATTAGAAAAGAAATAGAAAGCTTGAACAAGCAAACTAGGTTCCATTGGGAGAATCCCATAGAAGATTATAATGGGTGTGTGTATCACCTTACTTCTGAGAATAATATATCAAATAATATTATAAGTATTATCGTATTTGTTGATAATGAACAGCTCGGTTTTCAAAAAACGAGTCCAAAAATGCTTTCAAATGAAGTCGGATTTGATGTAACGCCATATTTATTTTATCTTGGAGATGCAAATGGAGACTTCCGAATAGATGCAACTGATGCAAGTAAGATCCTTTCTGTGTATTCAATTTCATCCACGACACTTGATAGTAAAATCACGGATGAAGAAAAGAAAGTTATGGATGTTAATCTTGATGCATGTGTTGATGCTTCCGATGCTTCTCAAGTTTTATCTTACTATTCTTATCTTTCGACAGGTGGTTCAAAGACAATTAAGCAATTCCTAAAGGAGGAATAATAAACAAAGGTCGATCCCTCCGGTGTAACCTATGCTCTCATTGAGTATTCTAAATTAGCTACCGAATAACTCTCCTTCATATTACCAAAACAGCGTCACCTATTGATATAATCCCCTTAGAGTGGACACACGAAAAAGCACTGAATACTATCAGAATCTACGTTTAGAGTATCTTAAAAAAGCATAAGTGATTATCTATATAATCCGTCAAACCGTTACAAGACATTTTTATTCTCAAGTAAAGTTGTGTGCAAAGATGAAACAACTTTATCGTTGGCTTCCATAATAAGGGAAGAGAACAATTCTATTAGTATAAATTCACTGAAGGATGGTGTTTATATTGCGCCTTCATTTGAGAATAATTCATACTGCTTCATAAAAGAAATATTAGAAAGGAAGATAATATGAAAAATAGAATTTTCTCAATTATAGTTTCAATCCTTTTATTGACTCCGAATAGTTTGTCAGTGTATTCGGAGGATATGTCTAATAGCGAGACTAAACGCATTGATCTTTTGGCTGAAGAGTTTTCTCAAGTTGATTTGTCCGATTATATTACAGAAGATGGCAACTACTCATTCCGTATTTTCTCTTGCGAAAAGTTGGAAGTGATTAATGTACCCGAGAAGGTAACAGAACTTGAAATCCAAGGTTGCGCTACCCTAAGGCAGATCAATGTTTCGAGTGAAAACAATACTTTATCATCAAATGGCGGCGTTTTGTTCGACAAATCTGGCGAAATATTGATGTATTTTCCGAGTTCATATCCTAATAAAGAATACATCGCACCAGAGGGGGTGAAAGAGATAAAAAAAGGTGCATTTACTCAAGACAATATCAGTACGGTGAAGCTTCCAGATTCGCTTATTACGATTGATTCCAGAGCCTTTGCTGAATCAAAGCTTGAGCGCGTCGTTATTCCTGCCAACGTTAGGGGTAAGTGCGAATCCATTTTTTATGGGTGTTCTTCTTTGACAGATGTGATTTTTTACGATACTTCATATGCTCCAGATACGTTTACATCATTCCCTAAGGAACCCGATTACCGTTATAGCGAAATGTTTAAATACAGCTTATCACCAAAGATAAACCTGTATGTTCCGTGTGAGAACGTTGAATCTTATAAAAATACTGTTTCAATATGGGAGAATAATCGTTGGGGAGAAGTTGATAAGATTGATTTTACAGTGATACCAATGAATTATGGATATGATATGAAATACGATACAAATAATGATAGTGTTATTGGTATAGCTGACGTCATTTCCCTTAATCAGTTTATACTGGGGAAAAAATATGATGATTCAGTATCGGGTGATTTGAATAACGATCAAATAATTGATTCGTTCGATATGATAATCATGCGTCAGTATTTTTCATCATATTTAGAAAAAAACAATTTAGAATAATAGAATTGTTCTGTATTGTTATAATTATTGTATGATCGGTTGTAATTGCGACAAAGCGAATTCCTGACTTTTCGAAATATACATTAATAAGGAGGAAAACATTTATGGCATTTGTAAAAAATATTAACATCAGTAATCAGCTTTGTAATTGCGTTATCTATAGTTCAAATCCCGCCGATTCCTACTAGTGTTGCATACGTGAAAAGTTTATTGTCGAGTGAGGAGGTTTGATAATGAGAAAAAAGATTATTATACTATCTCTCTCATTTTTGTTATCTCTTTTTTCACTTTCGATAACATCTGTAGTCAATGTATTTGCAGATAATAAAGATGGTGCTTACATCGATTCTGAGTATGTGCAATCCTTCAATGACTTATGCTATTTATCAGAAGAGGAATATGCGTATTTTTGTGAATGCAATTCTCTTCCGTATGTGAGTCCTGAGATAGCGATAAATGAATTATCAAATGGTTCGAGGATATCGGTACGGATGCGACTGGATAATTATATTAAAGATGAAAAGCGTGATGTTATCGTTGCAAATGATACCAGCAATTTTGATGTTTTCAATACTAATAATTACTTTTTTGAAAAAATGGTCTCAGATTTAAATTTTCCAGAAGAATTATCTGATTTGGGCACATAGTATGATTATAAACTGTTGATTTGTTTTGATTATAAGTCTGATAATGAAAACACGAATAATAAGCCTTCATTTATTAAAGTCGCATCAATAAACGTAATGATAAAGGATGTTGATGAATCGATTTCAAAGGTGCGACTTTATCAACTGATAAGCTCATGGTCTGCATTGAATGATAATGTTTATGATTATGATGTTGTGTATTTGGCAGGAGCTCAAGTCACTTCTGTCGTTGTATCATCACCTGATACAACTAAAACAACCGTTGCAGAAACAATGAATACTAATCCAATTTCGCTAGAATCAAATGAAAGTATTGTGAATGAAACCGAAGGTACAATCATTTATAACAACGTTTCTACGGTGACTATGCAACCATTAACAACATCTACAAACAATAAAACTGCAGAAAACACAATTACGAAAGAATCATCACCGAAGACAGGAGATTCAAAGCATCATGTAATGATTGCTTTATTGTTAGCTTCCTTTCTAACAAGTGCAACAGTATATGGTATATATGTAAAAAAGAAACAAAATAATTAGTCTCTCCTCAAGCCACAAAAATTCACCGAAATATCGACACAAGCGTACATAGGAACGGAGATGGAACATGCAACCAACCCGGTCATGCTGCTGATTGTAGTATTTGGTCACACAAGCCAGGACAAGGTCAAGTATACAATGGTTATTGTGATGAAACTATCTATAACGGTTCACGATCATATTATAATTATCAATACTCTAGTGGTTCGTGGTTTTATTATATTGATAAAACAACACGTGTATATAATAAATGGTTTTATAATGGCCATTATTCAAGCTCTACGGGACACAGTTCACTTGTTTAGATTAATATCATTTAGGAGGCGATAGTATGAAAAAAGCGTTATCAATTATTCTCTCAGGACTGATGACGACATCAACGATACCATTTTGCAGCGTGTATGCTGAGGAGCAAACCGATGCGAAGTGGGACAGATTCATCAAATACGACTTGTGTATTACAGACTATGATTCTCTTTCCGACAGCGAAAAAGAGCTTTGCCACTTTATCTACGATACAGAGCAGTCGGCTGAGGACACTGTTATCTGCGAGCGCGCAAGACGTACCCTTGCAGGTGACAAGAATATAGGCGAGCGATTGACGCTCGACGAGCTCCAGAACTGCTATGGCGTATGGGATGACTTCTCAGAAACAAAAGTTGGCAGGGCGTGGTATACTCACTGTGTACCAGATATCAAACATCTTGACAGCTATGATGATTACAACGAATACTGGCTTAATGACAGCGGAACAGTCAAAGTGTGCTTCACAGGCGAGAATTCTGGGATAATGTGGAGTACTTTCAAAGGAGAGGCAAGCGGTCTGACCAACGATGAGGCTAAGAGCTATGATTACACCCAGTGCATAAAGCAGGAAGACGGCACATATGCTGTTACATTTGATATCGAAGCAACTCCCGTACCAGAGGACAGATTCATATGCGTTGACGGTGAATATTCTATTCTCCCTGACGGAACAGGAACTATACTCAGTGACGGTGACCTCTATTATATTTTGCCCGATGACAGTGCTGTACTTGTAAAAAGCAAATATGCAGGTGGAAATGTTTCAGCTGATAAGGTAGTTGTTCCTGATGAGATAGATGGTCACACTGTCAGGGTGATAGGCTCGGGTGCTTTTGGAGTAGCTGATGTAAAAGAGGTTGTCCTGCCTGATACAATTGAAGCGATTGAGAGCAAAGCATTCATCCGTAGTTTCGCTCTCGAAAAGATAAATTTCCCTAAAAATCTTTCATATATGGGAGCAATGGCGTTTGAAAACTGTGAATCCCTCGGGAATATATATGTTGACTGTGCAGAGCTCGATATACCCTACCGTGCGTTCGGATCGTGTACAAATCTCGTGGCAGCGTGGCTCAAAGTCCGTTCAGTGAGAGATAGCGCCTTCTCTGACTGCACAAAGCTAAACGATCTCTGTCTGACGGACGGTATTGAAAGAATCTCTGCTGATGCTTTCAGTAACTGTATAGATCTCGCTGACCTCGCCTTGCCCGAAACAGCACGGTTTATTGGTCAGAGCGCATTTGCAGGTACAGCGGTTAAGGAGGTCAGCATACCTGTGCAGACCGAGCTTATCGGCGTGCTTCCGCGTGCTCGTGGAGTAGAGGCTAGTTCCGCGATAGAACCTTCTTCTGCGTATAAACCGCTCGACGTGGAGTCAGTGTGCGCTTTCCCTGTAGATTGTAAAATACTTGTATACAAAGAGTCGGAAGCAGAACGCTACGCAGAAGAATGGAATCTTGAATTCAGTTTGTACGATGGGTTAAAGGGAGATGCGAACCTTGATATAAAGGTTACTATTGCAGATTCCGTAGCTATTCTTCAGCATATTGCTAACCGTGATAAATATGAACTCAAACCTCAGGGGCTCATTAACGCCGACGTTGATGGAGAGGCTGGCGTGACCGCAAATGACGCACGTGTGCTTCAAGAGTGGGATGCTAACGATAATGCTTTTCCTACAGATACTATTTTTTACGAATATAATTTGGTAACAGAATTAGGAAATGATGGCTGCTGGATTAATTTTGATCTCGCATCAGGCGTTTTCAGTATGTCGGGAAGGGATACCCAGTCATTTTCTATCAAAGGCTCTTTCGAGAGAAAAGGTAACGATTTGTATTTGTACCCTGAAAACGCTTCCGCAGAGTTTTATATCCTTCACAGAAAGGATGACCATTTTGTAAGCCAATCTGAAGAAAAAGGTGTTAATTTAACAGAAGGACTTGTCTTCTGTGCAGACAATGATGATTTTTGGGAAATTCTTCCTGATCAGGCACCTTCTGAAGATGAATCCAATAATATTACTACAACAGATTTGAATGAGTATCATCTAGTAACAGAATTAGGAGATGATGGTTGTTGGATACATCTTGATCTTGTATCGGGTGATTTCAGTATGTCGGGATGTGATACTCAATCATTTTGTATCAAAGGCTCTTTTGAGAGAATAGGCAATGATTTGTATCTGTACCCTAAGAACGCTTCCGTAGGGTTTTATGTTCTGCAAAGAGAGAACGACCATTTTGTAAGCCGATCTGATGAAAAAGGCGTTAATTTAACAGAAGGACTTGTCTTCTATTCTGACAATGATACTTTCTGGGAAAAACTTCCTGATAAGACATCTTCTGAAAATGAATCCAACAACACTGGTAATACTCATCAACGCTGACGTTAAGGGCGAGGCAGGCGTAGCAGCCAACGATGCGCGTGTACTCCAAGAGTGGGATTCGAGCTTGAACTAGATATAAGCTTTTAAGGAAATTAAATGGCATCAAACCAACCATACAATGGGTATGTTGGACAAACCGATTACTATGAAACATACGTTTAAGGAGGGTACTGTATGAATAGAATTGCAATACTGTTTTCAGCGGTAATCTCAAGTGCAATGGCAGCACCATTTAATTCACTTGCAGTTGTTCCCCAGCCTCAAAAAACGGTTGAGGAATTCATTGTGATCTACCGAAACAGTGAGGATGAGTTTGATTTCAATCTTGATGGCGTGGTTGATACTATAGATGCGAAATGCGTATTGACACGTTGTTCAGAATTAGTGGTAGGGAAAAACACCAGCGTCGTAGTTGTAGATGAATTTGAATCTGAAAATGGCGAACGGCTAACATTTGAATTTACTAACAAAATGCGTGAAAAGATAGATGAATTTGGCGACGTGGACGGAGACAGCCTTGTTTCAGCAATAGATGCAGCCTATCTCCTTACAGCTTATTATAGCGATAAGGAGATAGGAGATGTCAACACCGATGGTAAGCTCGACGCCAAGGACGCTTCAAAAATACTCAAATTCTACGCGGACAATTCAGTAAGCATTCAAAGTAACTACGTCACTGAGAAGAATATGGAGTATCTCGGTGACCTCAATAGCGATGGCAAGGTCGATTCCTCCGATGCGTCCTATGTTCTTGTTGAGTATTCAAGATTAGCTACCGAATAATCCTCCTACATATTACCAAAGCAGCGGCACCCGAAACAGGTGCCGCTGCTTGTTTAACTTATCTGGTGATTTAGTGTTATTACTTGGTGTTAAGTCGAAATGATCACTTCAAATAGGAAGAGTAAGTTTGTTAAAGACATAGTTCAAAATTGAAAATATGAAGTTAAATATAGCTATGAATATATCAAGACATATGTCACAAAACATGCTTCAAAATCGTTACAATATACAGGACGTCCAAAAATGAAAGAGGAGGTGATGGAATGACAAATTCAGAATCTGAAAAAATGCGGCAGTTATATGACATCTATGAGCAGCCGATGTACAGGATTGCATTTGCTATCCTTGGTAACAGCGAAGCGGCCGAGGATTCTGTATCAGAAGCATTCCTGAGGCTTATAAAGCACCTCCGAAGAATAGATGAGCCTGATTCACCAAAGACCAAAAAGTATGTCATAAAGGTGATCCGCAGTACTTCAATAGAGCAGTATCGAAGGCGAAAGCAATTCTTTAACCGCGAGGCTCCGATTGACAGCGAAGTTTTGCAGATACAAGATAACAGTGTTGACATTGAGCGTGAGGTCTTTGCACGTCAGCCCGCCGAGATACTGGACAGCCTAACAATTGAAGAACGTAAACTGCTAACGCTCAGATGTGGATATGGACTTAGTTGGCGCGAGACTGCTGAAAGGCTTTCAATTTCAGAATCCGCTGCACGAAAGCGATTTGAACGTATCAAGAAAAGAATTATCACTATGAAGGGAGACTCTGATGATGAAAATATCAAAACTACCTGATAAAAAAGAGTGGGACAGAATAGTAGACGAAGCGTTCACGTCGAACGAGGAACACCGTTTCTCACAGAGGTATGTTTCCCATAAAAATGAGATGTTGGGAGGTATAAATATGAAAAGACGTTCAGTTAATAACAAGAGCAAAAACAATTCACGGAAGATTCCTGACAACTTTGAATATTCCGTAAGCGGCGTTGATATGTACAAGCGTCCGCCGCTTTATAGACGTGTACTCACGGCAGCAGCGTCACTGCTGCTTATATCGGGCGTAGCATATAGCTTTTACACTCTCGGACGAATGAAGAGTATACCCACACAGCAAGAATTCGATGAAATTAACACAACTGCTGTCAGCAATAATACTACTCAGAAAGGAGAAGCCGAAAGTACGATTCGTCCGAAAATCGGCGAGAAGTTTATCCCCGAGGGTATGGTGAAGAATGGTGGTTATCTTACTGTAGACAGCGCAGAGATATTCGATGACTTGAAAAGTGCCGGGATAGAAGAACAGAATTTACTGCCAAACTCTTTGCTGCAAGAGAATGGAGAAGCTGATATGCTTCAAACTATGCCTGACGGCAAAACGTCTGTTGCGTATGACAAGCCCACTGGAAAAATGATAAACGACTGGAAAATAGTTAAGGTGCATTATACCTTTGAAAATCAATCTGCGGTCAGCATAGTGAATGACTTTATTGTTATGCCAGAAGAGCAATACACTGACGACGTGTTCATGATCGGCAACCTTAACGTATGCAATAAAGACGAAGGACATATGAATACTAAAATGAACTATTTTTGCTACAAGCAGATATACTTTTCCTTAGCAGACAGCGTGGAGCGCCTTGGTAAACCTAATCATACACTTTTCAAGTGCTCAAGTGGAGAGACTGTTGAGTTTGACATAGCATACGCCTTCTGCTGCGAACCCGAAAACCTGTATATGTCCGCAACAACCGGCAACAAGACATCAACAATGGTAGACCTCGAGCTTGGAGGTGCTTCATAATGTGGGCAATGCTTAAATTTGAATGGAACAGACTTTGGCGCAGCAGATCAATGCATATCGCTCTGATTGCAGTATCAATTATTATAATAGCAGATTTTGCGGAATATTTGCGTATCTTTCGCGACAACAACAGCATTGACAGAAGCCTGTACTATTCATGGCTCGGTTTGAATTGTGAATTCTATACTGGGAGATATTTTTTTGGATATTGCCTATCTACACAAAGAACGGCTTGAAAATTTATGCAGCCATACGAAATTTCGGGAATTTCAAAATTCTTTCGTCTTTTTTGCCTCTGAAAGTCACTTATATATGTAAAACGATTTTGGCTTAAAAGTGTTGTATTTTCATCTCTTCATTGTATATTGAAGTATCCATACACTCAGGAGGAATATCTATGAAAAAGACATCAGCTATTATACTTGCCGGAGCATTGCTGCTCACCGGCTGCGGCTCTAAGGCGGTATCACAGTCCGAGTCCGGGAGCGTGAGCACGTCCGGGGGTAGTGACTCTGCCGCGCACAGTGACGATGTTGTCATCACTCTCGGCTGGGCTAACGGGCAGACCTATGACTGGGGTATAGGGACAACTGCAGAAAACTCAATGAAACACTTCATCGACGAGTTCAACGCAAAGGACAACGGCGTGCGCGTGGAGGTAAAGATATTCAGCGAGCTTGAGGAGTTCAGGAATTACGGCTATGACGATAAAGGCACCTATCAGGGCTACAGTGATGAGGAGTGCAGGCAGATGGATTTCTTTATCGCGCAGGAGCTCATCAACAAGGACTCCATTGACATCATCGCAAAGAATTCCTTCTGCGCTCCCGCAAAGTACGAGATTTTCAAGTGCAAGGGAGCCTTCGCTGACCTGTACAAATTCATGGAGGACGATCCTGAGGTCAACCGCGATACCCTCAACAGCCATATCCTCGACCTCTGCGAGTACGAGGGCAAGCTCTATTCGATTCCGAGCTATTATATGGTGAACACGATGATAGGGAAGTCCGAATACGTCGGCACGAAGCAGAACTGGACGATAGACGAGTTCATCGACCGCTGGAACGCCATGCCTTCGGGCTCTATGGTGAATCACAGCCTCACCGCCGAGTACATCTATTACGATGTGCTGAGGGCTAACACCTCCGCGTTCATCGACTACAACAATTTTGAAACTCACTTCGATCACCCCGACTTCCACAAAATGCTCGTATTCTGCAAGGGCTTCGAGAGCAATATGGGACAGAAGTTGGAAGGCGCCTATGACCAATCCAGACCGAACCTCGTCGAGCTGTACAGGATATGGGGCTACAACGGCGCGATTTACGAGGACGTGGACTATGCAAACAACACCGTCGATTACCCGCATATCCTCGACGGCGAGATGACCCTCGTCGGCTTCCCGACCTCCGACGGCAGGGGAGCATACCTGAGCGGAGGTTCTTTCGGCGATATCTCGATTCGTGCTAACACTTCCGAGGAGAAGCAGGAGGCGGCTTGGAAGTTCATTCGCGAGTTCTACCTTGAGGAGTTTCAGCTCGAAAACTTTGCCCAAGCCAACGAGTACACTGACCACGAGAACGGTCAGCCTGCGAAAACGTGGACTATACTCAATGGCTTCCCGATAAACAACGCCGCCCGCAAAACGACTGCGGAGCGCTTTATGAGCGGCTACTACGACAATGTGAACTACACCCTGTCAGTGCAGAATAAGGTCTGCAAGGACAATCTCACGCAAGCAGACATAGACTTCATCGACGACTATGTCAACTCCATTGACCGCTGGGGAGCAGGCAGCGACCGAGAGCTCTTCAACATAGTCGAGGGTGAGGTGCTCGCTTACCTGAAGGGCGGTCAGGACATAGACACGACAGTAGATGTCATACAGAGCCGCGCCTCTATATGGATAAGCGAGCAGGCATAACAGTGATACGCATATAGCAGCAATATGAGGACTTAACCTCTTAAAGCCTCCATACAGGAGGCTTTTCTTTTTTTCAATATGTGTTATTGAATAATCATGGAAAGAGTTTATGGTTACTGCCGTATATCTACCAAAACGCAGAACATCGAGCGACAGGAGCGTAATATTCTTGCAGCGTATCCGTCAGCTTACATTATAAAGGAAACTTACACTGGAACAAAAACAAATCGAAAAGGACTGGACAAGCTGCTGCGTGAGATAAAGAGCGGAGACACTATCGTCTTTGATAGTGTAAGTCGTATGAGCAGAAATGCAGCTGAGGGCATCGAGCTTTACATGAGCCTTATGGATCAGAACGTTGAGCTCGTCGGGAATTAGATTGCTGACATATACATTGAAGCAACAAACAAGGTGCTGCGACTGCTCGCCACTAAGCAGATTGAGCTCGCGTTCGGTCAAGCTCAGAAGGAAGTCGATGACCTCCATCAGAGAACGGCTGAAGGAATTGAGACAGCTCGACGTAAGGGAAAGCGTATCGGAACACCAAAAGGAAGTGTCCTCAATGTCAAGAAAAAAGCTCCAGCGATCAAAACAATCCGAAAGAACTCTATTCGTTTTGGCGGCACTCTGAATGACACTCAGTGTGCAAGAGCTGCAGGGATAAGCAGAAAGACCTTTTATAAATATATCTCTGAAATTGAAAATTCTTTAGACTATTGACAAATATCAATGTAGGTGTTATAATATGTATAACCACAAACTATGATATGTGAGCATTATCTCACGCAAAAGTAAAATCCCGAGAGCTGCAACTCTCGGGATTTTTTTGTGCTTTGTCGGGCTACTTCCTGTCAAGCCACTTGGAATGACTTTGAATGTAATTCCAAGTGGCTTGAGAACAAAACAAGATTATTTTTCTGTGTTTTCAACTATATCTTTCATTAAGATATATAGAAGCACGATTTTGAATACGTTTCGCGCAATCCTCGGCGGTGCATTCATTATTGAAGAAAGACATCGTCTCCTCGTTGACTATTTTGATTATACTGTCGTCATATCTCATGATCTTGGAATTCTTTATCATATCCCTATAATAGTCACACTCCTCCTGAGTGAAGGGTTTGAGTTTGATACGCTCTTTTATCTCGGCTTTACCGTCTTTGAATTCATAGACAGGGTATTCCCAGTTCCACTTTATCATTTCGCCGTCAAGGAAATGTCCGTTTTCATCCTGCTTAAAATCGTAGAAGCCGTCAACACACTGCTGAGCTTTTGCGTCAAATCTGCTCTCAATGGTGGGAAACTTATCATAATTGATCGGGTCGTTATAATAGTCGTCGGAAAGCAAATAGCGTAGGAAGCTCCATGCGCCGTCCTTGTGCGGAGAGTTGGCGACTATGCCGAGGCAGGTATCAAGATGAATAAACGAGCCTTTCTCTTTTCCGTCATAAGGATAGCCCACAAACACGAGCTCATCTCCATAATAATAGCGCACTTTTTCAAAAAGCTGTCTGAAACCGTAGCAGTCTGCTCTCATAAATTCGATGAAGGTCTTTCCCTCGATAATATCATTTGTTGGATCGTCATAGTGAAATTCGCCTCTCAGATTATTGTATTCTTCCCATGTCAGACCTATCTTGTTATCACTGAAAAAGTTGAGCATTTTGATATAATCGGGCGAATCAAACCAGCACTCTGCCTTGTCATAATCAATGAAGAAATTGCTCATAACTGTTTCATCAAAGAGCAAATCACGCGTTGATTCTTCCTCAGCAGGATCGAAAAAGTACATACCCTCGGGCTTGGCATTGTAAGCGGCAATCATATCGTCAAAGCTCCAGTTCTCGGTGACTCCGGGATAACCTGACTTTGCTGTCACAGTCTTGTAATTCCAGAACGTCGGAGTCACCATCATCATTTTACCGTCGCGTTCGAAAGCCTTACGAACATTGGGAATGAAGTCATCGCGTGAGAGATCGGGGTCATCATCGATGTATTCGTACAAGTCACAGAACGTACCCGCGCTTAACGAATCGGGTGTGAAAACAGCGTCGAACGGGATAATGTCAGGACCGTCTCCGCTGATGATATCAAGTCTCAGATGTTCATAGTCACGTTCATGTGCCTCCTCGTTGTAGTAGCTCTTATACTCCACGCGGTAGTCCTCGCTCAGCGCGTTGAACGCCTTTATTTCCTCATCGAACTCCCCGCTGCTGCTGGTGCTCGGCAGGAAATTGACAATGGTCACGAGCTCCTTTGTTTTGAGGTTAGATATATCCTGCGCCGAAAGAAGCACCAGCTTTGAGTGCGCTGAGCCATACTGCACAGCCGCAAACTCATCATCCGCTGTCATAGCCATCGACTGCAGCTCATAGAACTGTAGGTCGCTGTCCATATTTGTGCTTATTTCAACCCACTCGCTATCCTTCAGCCCGACAAGGTTCGAACCGAGATTTGCCACGAGAGAGTAATCTCCGTAACCGGAACACATCGAATATGCTGACATTGCAATACTGCTGCATTCTGTCTTGTCAACTATCTCAGTACCGTCCAAATGAGCAGTATATGTCTTCTCGGAATCCCCGTAAACAATCGTGGGCACACCATCCTTGTCAGTAGCACCTCCGATATACATATCCTCATCTAGTTTTATTTTGCCAAGCACCTTACTGTCAGAAATGGACACGGCAGTGAGCTCACGCTTACCGGTTACACTCTGCTCGATGATGACACCGAATTCACCTGCTATAAGGGTAGCGTAATCATCCTCATTAAGAATTTCACCGCAGTCTATTGTCTTTTCTTGCTTGTTGTCGCTACCGTAGACGTAGATATAGGTCTTGCTGTCAAGAAGTGTCAATACTGCTTTTCTGCCGCTTCTGAGCATTGCTGCGTACTTAACTGTTTCGCCCTCCTGTGGCGTGAAGCGAAACTCCTCATACTCCTCGAATGTGCGGGTGGTCACGTATCCCGAATAGCTACCGCTGGCGAGTCGTCCAAAGACGAGGAGTTTACCACCGACAGGATCTCGGCTGATATCTATGATGTCTTCAAAGCTATCGGACATAGAAATGTTGGCAAGCTTGAACGAAAGCTTCTCCGAAGTTTGCAACACTTCAGAAAATGAACCTTTGTTGTTTGAGCATGCACTCATTGTCACCAATATAGCCAAAGAGGATATTAAAGCAATTATTCTTTTCATGGAAGGCCTCCTTTCGGATATATTCTAATATTATCATAGAGTAGTGACTTTCAGAGTACAAAAAGACGAGATTTATTTTTAATATCACGATTTTCGTAACTACATCCAAATAATGCGCCTCTAATTTGTTGATTATAAACAAAGGTCCAGCATAAATGCAGAGTCTTTTTCTTTGCCCTCAGACGAACGGAATGCCTCTCAGAGCTGTCCGTGATGATTATCGGAAAACCTTATCCACAGAAAACAAACAATGCACGGAGAGCGTTCTCTCCGTGCCTGTTGCCAGTGTATTTAGTTGCATTTGAGAATTGAATTGCCATTGGACTACTCGATCAAATCTTAGAATATGATACCGTTATTCATCCTTTCTTTCATTTGTTCGTATTCACTCTCGTACTGCTCGGGCGAAATGTCTGTCTTTTTCAGAGTAACCTGACTGTCGGCGGTAAACTTAACGATTATTACATCATGAGATTCATTTGAGAAATATATGCTTCCTTCCTCTGGGAAGCCGATAAATGTGCTTGACTCACCTATGTATTCGCCGCAAGTGTAATCTTCTTCGGAGACGAATTGCTGATATACAATACCATTAACACTTTTCATTGCTATCGCATCAGCCATTCTACCTTGAGAATATCCAGAAGCCTCCGTTGTTTCCTGATGAGTGGGAACTTCGATTTGCCCAGCAGGAGCTTCTGTTGTCTTCTGAGAATTATCGTTTGTGATTGCATTATTATCCGATGCGGAAGCACTCTTTTCATCAGCCGTAGGCATATTGGCTTCAACAGAAGTATTATCTGTTTTGCTGCCTTCAATCACGCTCTCGCTGTTCTCAGTTGCACGAGGAATAGCGGCATCTGATGTTGCTGATTCATCATTTCTATTATTAGTAGTCTTGTTGTTTGTAGAATGTTTGTCAGCAGATGTATCATAGTCCGCAGACAGAATTACATCAGATGCTGTTGATTCTAAGGTACTGCTGATAAGCTGATCGTTATGGGGAGTCAATGTTCCGCCCTTCCACAAGCCAACGCCGACAACTGCTGCCGCACATACAGGTGTCACCGAGGCGGCTACCTTTGTGATCTTAGCTCTTTTTGCTCTTTGATCGGCTTCATACTCGTCTATCCGACGGTGTAAATCTCTGAGCATTTCTTCACGTCGTTTCATAATCAATACCCTCCATTTCAAGTTGTGATCTCAGTGACTTCTTAGCCCGATATAAAATGGATTCTGTACTGCGGACACTTTTCTTCATGACTTTTGA
>JAGCYM010000017.1 GCA_017960805.1 Ruminococcus sp. | reverse complement strand
CAAAACGAAAAGAATAACATGATTATACATTTGAATGGAGATGATACAACTTGTCAAAACTTATGAAATTCCTGTTGTTCACTTTCATCATTGTGTGGGTATTTGAAGGGATTGCAACTTACAACGGTAGCCTCGGAGGCACTCTGGCACTGTGTATGCTAATGCCTATGCTTGGAGCACTGCTTGTAAAAGCGAATATAAAGGAAATGGGCTGGAGACTCAGATTTGGTAAGAACTGGAAATATATATTTATCGCATATTTTGCTCCCACTGTATTTCAGTTCATAGGTGCAGTGTTCTACTTTCTTGTATTCCCTCATGATTTCAATCCTGATGAGGCTTTTCAGCGCTTTATGTCGCCTGCGGAATACGAAGAATTCGTGCAAAACGGCAGCCCCTTCATCTCCGTTGTTGTAAAAGATATATCCGATTCTCTTAATCCGTTCTTCTCGTTTGTTCCCATTATTTTTGCACTTGGCGAGGAGATAGGCTGGAGAGGCTATATGTATCCCGAGCTCAAAGAAGGATACGGCAGGACAAAAGGACTTCTAATCGGCGGAGTAATACACGGCGCATGGCACTTTCCTGCAATGCTCCTTTTCGGATTTGAGTACGGAAAGGATTACATCGGTGCGCCGCTTCTGGGACTGGTAGTGTTCTGTTTTTATACGGTGGCTATGGGCATAGTTGCGGATTATCTCTATGTGAAGTCGGGCAGTATATGGCTGCCTGCAATATTCCACGCAATGATAAATTCGGAATTCAGTCCGAGACAGGTTTTGGGCAACAGTCACCCCGAACGTTCAATTTTCGGCCCTGTTGACATTGGAATTATTAGTATGCTGCCTATGGTGGCGGTTGCGGTGTTCCTGCTCTGGTATCAGCACAAACACGAACAAATGGAAATAGAAGAATATTTTTCATGAAATACAGAAAGTATTTTTTGTTAATTCTTTGCACAAAATATGAAGATAATACAAGTTGCGCTCCCTCGCGGAGCGCTTTCATTTTATTATGAGTATTGCTTTAGGTGGATTGCAGTGGTATAATGTATTCAGAAGCGCTTCAAAGGTGTGATAAAGAATTTGGCTATAAATAGCCAATGCAACGGCGGTTAACATGATTGTTAACGTTTGTTGACAGATTTCCAAGTGAAGTTGGTAGAATTTTGCTTGCAGAAATGATACGATGAATTCATCAGGAAAAACTATCATCAGATGATAGAAGGAGGAATTCATCTATGAAGAATTTTATCAGAAATCTCAGCCCGTTCAACAACAGAACAGATATGCCGGCAGCGATGTTAGTTGCAAAAAAGATGCTGATGTTCATAATATGTTATTGGGCAGGCTTGCTTCTTGCAGAGGGAGCCGTTATCGGCACGATGTTCGCCTGTGGAAAAAACTTCATGCAGGGAGAAATGTTCAGTGATAGTGTCATGGATCTGCTCAAATACTACGGCATGATTGTTATTCTCGGATGGAGCGTCCTTTGCTGGAAACTTATAGAAAAAAGGAAACTCTCTGAAATGGGAGTGACCAGACACATCGGTGCTTGGTTCATCGGGGCTTTTATAGGAGCAGGACTGCTTACTGTCTGCGTGGCTGCGATAACCCTCACTGGAAGTATCAGATTTGATGGAATGTTCTCAAACCTCAATATCACCATGATATTGCTTATGCTTGGCGGATTTGTTATTCAGGGAGCAGCCGAGGAGTTCCTTTGCCGAGGACTTGTATTATGCTCTCTCAAGGACAAAGTTCCGCTTTCTGTCGCTGTCGGAGCAAGTACGCTAGCGTTTATCTATCCGCACTGGAGTACGCTGCGCGAATTTGAGCCGCAGTACGTTTTCTCAGGACTGCTCGGCTTAGTTGTTATCTCGTGCGTGTTCTCATTCATTACGCTCCGCACCAAGAGTATATGGGCAGCCTGCGGACTTCATTCCATATGGAATTTCTGCCTCTGCTGTGTTCTCGGACTTAATCTCAGCGGCAGCGAAGGAGCTTCAACTACACTCATCAATATTAGAAGCGTCGGCGAGAATCTCCTTAACGGCGGAACATACGGCATTGAATCAAGCATTATCGCTGATATCGTCATAGCTGCGGCAGCTGTACTGCTGTGGAAAGTATATATAAAGAATAAAACAGAAAGGCAGGCCTGAAATATGGAGTTCAATAATAAACTTTATGAACTGCGTAAGCAAAAGGGATTTTCTCAGGAGGAGCTTGCGAACAGGTTGAATGTCTCGCGGCAGACCGTTTCAAAATGGGAGGTCGGAGATTCCACGCCTGATATGGAAAAGCTTGTCGCTATCAGCGACCTGTTCGGGATATCACTCGATGAACTTGTACTCGATAAGACTCCCGATGCTGCACCGGTCCCCGTTGAACAGGGAACTTCAAAGTCTGAACTGTACAGCGATATCAAGAAACACGTCCTGACTGACGAAAATAAGATAAAATTCAAGAAAGGCACAAAAATAGCCCTTATTGTTCTCGGGATTGTGCTTGCAATAGACGTGATATCATTTGTTGTATATGTTGCCATTAATGGCTTGCCCAAATAACACACACAGGCGTTTCCCATTCAGGAACGCCTTTTATTTTTATTTGGGTATTATGATTAGTATAGGTATGCTATTTTTTAGGCAGAAATATATACAAAACCAGTTTTGCTAATTTGTGTAAAGTTACGATTTTTTATATTTAGCATAAAAATTCACAAATTCAAAGAGAAGATGTGGTATAATTACATAAAGTGTCATACTTCTAACGGAAGGGTGGGGAGATATGAAAAAAGATACAAGAAATAAGAAGATATTGGAAAGGACCATAAACCGTCTTTCTGTGCGTAAGAAAGCACCGCTGACTGGTTATATTTTATTGATAGTGTTCTATATAATAGGGTCGATCACTGTGAGTATTTTAGCTCGTTCAAAGGCTGAAATATCGCTTTTTGGTTTCCCGCTCCCTTTTTATTCATTTGCTGGTGTTTGTTCAGTAGTTTCAGAGATATGCGTTCTCTTCATGGCGTTCTATTACGGAAAGAAAGGATATTTCACGGCTTTGGTGCTACTGATCATTCAGACGCCGATGGTGCTGATGGGAGTCTTTGTACAGCATAAACTTACAAGCCTTCCTGGTATTTTCGGAAATCTGCTGACAATAATTGCTATCACCTCTGCTTACATAAATAATTTGCGTGTGGAGAGATTCCAGAAGGAACTTCGGTATCAGGCGGTGACCGATCAGCTCACAGGTCTTCCGAACCGTTTTGCCTGTTCAAAACTGGTTGCAGCTTTGGTTGAGAAAGGTGATAAGTTTGCTTTTGTTTCCATTGATATCAATGGCTTCAAGGGCATCAATGATACAATGGGATTTGATGCAGGAAACAAGATCCTGAATGAGATCGCTTCCCGTTGGGAAAATATCGCAGATAACGGCATTTCCGGCACGCTCGATTTTATTTCCCGCGTCAGCGGAGATGAGTTTGTCCTGGTCATCCGTGATTATCAGCTGGAAGAAGATATTCTCAATACTATCAAGCAGTATGAAAATGTGCTGCATAATCGCATTACGGTCGATGATACTGACTTGTACGTTAATGCCAGTTTCGGATTTGCAGAGTTTCCGTATGATGCCAATTCCGTAGATAACCTTGGTAACTATGCCAATGCTGCGATGCACGAGGTAAAGCGTTCCAAAAGCAGTAACCACATTCTGCGCTTTACGCCTGAGCTTTTGAAAGCTGAGCGAACGATAGAGATTGAGGGCAAGATCCGAGATGCTCTTAAAAAAGAGACGTTATTCTACAATCTTCAGCCGCAGTTCAATATGGACCATAAACTCCGCGGATTTGAGGCGCTTGCGCGAATGAAGGATGCTGACGGCAACTTTATCAGTCCCGGTGAATTTATCCCTGTTGCGGAAAAGGTCGGTCTTGTTGATAAGGTCGATGAAATGGTATTCCGTAAGGCGGCGCTGTTCTTCGGTGAGCTCCTGCGAAAAACAGGTGCGGATATAGTACTGAGCGTGAACGTCTCCGTTCGTCATCTTATGAAAAACGATTTCTTCGATGAAATATGTGAAGTGCTGAAAACCAGCGGTGTTCCCGCGGACAAGCTGGAGATAGAGATCACTGAATCCATCATGATCGATTCAGTGGATAAAGCTCTGCAATGCATCGATCAGTTGAAAGCAAGGGGTATCAAGATCGCCATCGATGACTTTGGCACAGGCTATTCCTCGCTGAGCTATCTCAATCGTTTCCCTGCAAATCTGCTGAAAATCGATAAGTCGTTCATTGACAAAATGAATACAAGCGATTCTTCCAGACAATATGTTTCCGCTATAATATCCATCGGACATACCATGGGCTTTAAGGTGATATCCGAGGGCGTTGAGGAGACGGAGCAGATACAGACTTTGCGCGAGATCGGCTGCGATTACATTCAGGGCTTTGTATGGGGCAGACCAATGATGCCTGATGCGGCGGAAGAACTTGTTGTGAATGAGATGAAAGGCTAAAACAAGAGAATCGTCGGCTTATCTGAATTGTTTCATATTTACAGAAGAAAAGGCAATTTCGCGAAATCGGAAGTGCCTTTTTTTGTAATTAGAACCCCCTCAGTCAAACTGGGGGGGTTCTAATTACAAAAACGGGGGGCCTCATTAAGCCCCCCCTTCTTTGTTGGCTAGACTTTGCTTTATAACTTCCGGCGCAGAGCATATATCAACACGGATATGTTTCTTTAAGGTATTCAATAAGCATTTCCGGAATGTATTGATAATGATGAGATTCATACATCCTATATTTTAGATCTGCACTGTGAGACTCCAGACGCTCCTTCAGCTTTGCAACACCTTCGAGTGTTGTATCATCACCTTCACGATAATTGGCGGCATAATCGGGATCTTCCAGCGAACCTGCACAGAGGAATACGGTCTTGTTCAGCGCTTCGTTTCTGTCAAAATAGTCGTAATCTTTCAGCACATTGTCGTTGCTGATCCCCAGATACTGATTATCATGATACAGTCCCCAGAACGCAGGACTGCCAATGATATAGTGACCGAAAGGCTGATTCTCGTATTTGTCTGAATTGAACAGTGCATAATGTGCGAATACACCGCCGTCCGAATGGCCGTACAGTGTTGAATTACTGCAGTCGATATTATAAGTCTCACACAAATACGGCATAAGGTTGTCGGTGATAAAATCCAGCAGCTGTTCACGGTTGATTACCAGATCATAATAGCGCATTTCCTGGTCAGGGTCGTTGATTTCATAGCTGTAATAAAGGCTGACAAGAATCACAGGCGCAGCTTCGCCGTTCTCCATGCATTTTCTCAGCTCAGGACAGTTGCCGAAGCGCCAGATACCGTCTGTCAGGAAAAATACCGGGTATGTTTTATCCTTATCATAATCAGGCGGAAGTGTCACATGGACTACAAACTCCTTGCCCAGTTCATCATCAAAAATGCTTATTTCATCAACGGAATCCTTTATCGCTTCAACTGCGTCTCGGTCAAATTCCCAATTGCTTCTGTAATTTTTAAATACGGAATCAAGAGAATGTGATCTGTCGCTTGTATCAACTGAACCTTTAGGCAGCGTTTCATAATCGCCGTTTCGCAGCGCGTCATATGCGATCTGTACATACATCGTGATCAGTTCATTTTCTTCGTCGGTGTAACCCCACTTGGTATTTTCCTCCCGTACGTATTCCAGATATTCCTCAAAGGTATAAAAAGACAGTTTCCCCAATACCGGCTCACCATCTTCGTAGTCAACTACAGTCGTAAATGAGAAAGGAATTCCGTCAGCGAAATCATCTTCATAAGGAATCAGGAAATTCACAAAGTAGCCGTCCACGAGAACGAAACCAGGAGTACGGTATGCCACACCGGTTTCTTCAGCCTCGGAGATATGCTTCATGGCCTGATTGTATTCACCGTCAGTTAACTGATCACGGTTTTCTTCAATATTTTTGCGCCATGAGGCTGTGTCAACATCGAAAAACTCGATACTTACCTTATGTTCAGCCTGTGGGTCGGCATTGAGTTTTACGGGTTCGTCCAGCAGAGTAAGTGAGTGCTTGTTAACCCAGTTAAGTTCGTTTTCGCTCATTTTATTAGTGAGCCGAACCGGATCAGGTGATATAACAGACTCGGTTGTCTGTTCCTGCACAGAGAATGAGCTGTTATCACTTATGCCTGAGTTGTTGCTGCAAGCGCTCATTGATGAAAGCATTATAAGAGAGAATAGTATTGCGATTGTTTTTTTCATTAGTACACCTTCCGTAGTTAGTTTCCATTAATTAGATACATTAGAACACAAAAACTCTCACCTTTTTCAATAATTTTTTGAAAGCTGATGTATATGCCGGTTGATCAGGATTCTTAATTATATTTCAGTTCAACTAAAGCCCAGTCATCTGTGGTGATTTCATATCTGTTTCCGCAGAACGGACAGTTTCTGTTCTCCATCGCGTCAAAACTTGCGCCGCAGGACGGACATGCGATATTTGTTATGGAAAAGTTGAGATTAACAGGGATATCAGTGCGCCTTTTAAGTGTTGCGCTGAATACCTGTTTTTTGAAGAAGACTTTGTCACCGCTCGCATAGAGCACATCAAAATAGGCTTTGGTCACAACCGTAACTATATTACCTGCTTCATGTAAACTCTGACAGCCTAATGCGCCGCCGTAATTCATATCGATAATATCCTTCATCTTCGGATCAAGCTTTTCACCTTCATAAAACATAAGTCCTTTCTCATTTTCGGAAAAAACTGCTGTTTTGATAAGGGATAGTGTCTTGCTCGTAAAATACTCATAAGAAAACTCAGGACTGATCTTTTTCATTCTTTTTTCAAACTTGCTTCGTGAACCGGCAGTTCCCATTTTTCCGGCGGAAGATATCGCTCCGGCAATCAGTTTGATTATCAGATAATATGTAAACAGAACATATGCCATAAAGATGCTTCCAATAGCAGCGACGAAATAAGATCCGATCCCTTTTCTAAAGATAAGGCAAATAATAAACATGGCGATCAGAGTGATTATATATGAAACGAGATAACCCGACCAGAATTCCTTTTTTGTCATCCCCGGATTATCCAGAAAATAATAGGATGTAACCTTTGGGAAAAGGTCGTCCATCTGAAATCTTGTACCACAGTGAGAACAGCCGTTCTGAAGACCTGCAACAGTAGAGATCGCACCGCAGTTAGGGCAGCAGAAAGGATCATTGTCAGGATGAACACCTGTAACCACATCTGTTATTGTTTCGTAAAGAACGCCTTTACAGTTATCCTTATATCTGGTTCTTCCGTCCTTCTTTACATTCCTTTTTATTCCGCACTGATTGAAGCAGACAGTACTTTCATAGTGGGCGTCTCTCCAGTTGCTTCCGGCGATGAATTTGTTTTTGTTATCATCTCTGGAATAAAGTTCGTAATTCAGTTCGAGTCCTTTTTGGGAGATCCTGTTATGCTGAAGTTTCAGAATATATGTAATATCATTATCTGCAAAGGATATGTTGTTTCCTCTGCTTACAGCATTACCAAGTGATGATCTGAAGTCATTTAATCTGCGGCTTTGAACACCCGGAACTTCTTTAATGTTAAAAAGGTTGTATCCCATCTGAATGTATCCATCTCCTTACTTAATTTATAGTGTTATTTTTTCGCCGTCCTTTGATATGACGACACCTGAGAATATTTCTTTTAATTCATGTTCAAATTCCTGCGGATCTTCCACCGCCGGACTGTAATGTGTCAGCCAGAGACGTTTTACGCCTGCATTTTTAGCTATCTCGCAGGCGTCCTGCATAAGCATATGCCTTTTTTCATTCATTGAAGACTTTTTTCCGGTATCACCGTACATTCCTTCACATATGAAAAGATCTGACTCCTTTGCAAAATCTGTTATTTCCGGAATCGGCAGGGAATCTGTAGTGTAGGTTATTATTACCGGTGGTTTTGCATCTCCGGTGACTTCTGCGGATGCAATAGTTTTACCATCAGGGAGAGTCACGGTTTCTCCGCTTTGAAGATGTTTCCATAAAACAACAGGTATCCCGAGATGTTTAGCTTTTTCCGGAAGAAATACAGGTTTCTTGCTGAAAGTAAGTCTGTAGCCTATGCACGGAGTTCCGTGCTGTAGAGGGATAGTATCCACAGTAAGCATAGAGTCTATTTTTTCAGCAGTAAACGAGGCCGGTTGTTCATCGGAAAGTCCGTGAAATACCACTTCATAAGGAAGATATCCGCAGACTGCCATAAGCGAGCTGACATTCTTTATGCACTTTTCCGGAAGATAGATGTCAAGAGGCTGAGCGCGTGAACAGTTCCCTATTGAAAGCAGAAGTCCCGGCAGACCTGTAACATGGTCGGCGTGTTCGTGAGTGATAAGCAGTGTGTCTATCCTGCTCATCTTGAGTCCATGCGCTCCGGCGGCTACCTGAGTACCTTCTCCGCAGTCGATTAGAAGAGCGTGTCCGTTGTGTTCAACGTATAAACTTGTAAGGAAACGGTTTTTCAGCGGAAGCATTCCGCCTGTACCAAGCAAACATATTTCAGGCATATCTATCCTCATTTTCAGTCATCAATCCTATGCGTACTGTCACTATTATACACTTCAAAACTGGGAAAAGTCAAGAATACATATGTATAAGAAAGCCTCCGCTTCTGCGGAGACTTTTAGTATCATTATTCTTTCATTTTCAGTTTTCTGTAGGGATTATTTGATGTGGCATTGAAGCCGAGGGGCAGATACTCCGAAGGGATATACTTGTTATATTTGATGTCATAGGAGTAGTTGCAGAACAGCAGCTCAACATAGGTGATGGTGTTATCTTTGCCGGGAGTGTGTATCGCATAGACAAAACCATGATAGTCGTCTGCAACCATCGCGATCGGATCATCAGTTCCGGAAAATCCGGTAACACTGTAGTTGCCTATATATGGTGCGATGCCACAGCCTTCAAGTCTGTCAAGCTCTGTCTCATAGTCAGACGGAGAATAGGTGACTGTCAGATAACTGAGGTACTGCGGATCCCAGGGGTTGTAGTAGACCATTTTATAGTCAACGACATCCATATCAGGAGTTATCTCCTTAGGGAATATTGATTCGTCCATGGCCAATTTATTACGATATTCTTTTTCTGCGTCCTCACCGATATACCGTGAATAATGTGACGGGTCAGTATCTACTTTGACCTTTGCCATGGCGCCGTCAATCAGTATCAGTCCAACAACACCTAAAATAAACACAAAATTGAGTATGAAGACTCCTGCAACAGCGGCAGCTGTGATGCCGGCTATAGTCCAAGCAAGTTTGTGCTTCTTCTTTTTCTCGTATTTCACAAATTCCTGTGCAGTATCCATACGGAACTGCACATCCGGATTCTTTATTCCCATTTCCTCGGACAAAGCTCTGCATGAAGCGCATCCTGCAAGGTGTTCCTCAGTGAGCCTTCTGCTCTCTGGACTAATCATATTTTCGGTATACAGCGGAAGCAGGTCGCGTACGACCTCACACGGTAATTTCATTCCGATTCCTCCTTTATCTGTTTGTTGATCATTGCTTTTGCGCGGTGGAAAGTCACGCAGGCCCAGTGCTCATTCTTGTCGAAGAGGTCACCGATCTCGCAGAATGACAGTTCACCGAAAACTCTCAGTGAAAATACCTCCTTGTATGGTTCGCGTATGCTGTGAAGTACCCTGTGAAGCTGCAGGGCAATTTCCTTGTCGGCAATGAGTTCAGTAAGATCTGCGCTGTCAGCAATATAGTCTTCGGGGATCTCATTGCCTGTGAGGTGTTTCTCCTTTCGCAGATGAGAGTAGTACAGATTACGCGCGATGGAGCAGAGCCATACTCTGAGTTCGGATTCTCCGCGGTAGTCATCGATAGAGCGGAAAGCGCGGAAAAATGTTTCCTGCGTTAGTTCCTCAGCAAGAGTCTCACTTGCGGTAAGACCACGCAGAAACCTGAAAACATCATCATAATACGCGCGGAACACCGCATCAAAGTCTTCCATGGCTCTTCCTCCTTTCTAAGCTTTCCATGAGCTTTCATATATATGACGCACGAGCTTCAGAAATATCACAGATTTTTTCAAAGAAATTTCACTATTAATATTATAACTAATTAAGTATGCTGTCAAGGGCAGGTCATCGCAGTCATGGAAATGCGCTTAAGAGGGATCTATGCCATGACGGCATATTTTTTATGGTTCAATCTCATTATTGCTTTCATGCTTATAAAGTGATATACTAAACATAGAGACTAGACCTTGCAAAGGAGAAAATATGAGATACATAGTATTTGATGTAGAAACGCCTAACCGTGCGAATAACCGCATGAGCGCAATAGGCATAACAGTGATAGATGACGGCAGGATAGCTGATTCCTTTTTCTCATTTGTTGATCCTGAGACACATTTTGATTATTTCAACACCCGGCTAACGGGGATCAGTGCTGAGACGGTGAAGGATGCACCGAATTTTGCTGAGCTCTGGGAGAAGATAGAGCCCCTCATGAACAGCGGGATCCTTGTGGCGCATAACGCTTCATTTGATATGGGAGTCCTGAAAAAATGTCTGTATGATTATGGCATAGTATGGAAAAATACCGCAAAATATTTATGTACCGTGCAGGCTGGCAGGAAGATATTGCCGGGTATGAGCCATGGCCTTGATGCTATGTGTTGTCATTATGGTATTTCGCTTGACCATCATAAGGCAGACAGCGACAGCAGCGCTTGCGCGGAGATACTGCTGAGGTATATGGAAAGTGGCGCTGATGTAAATTCTTTCATACGTACATACAGATTCACATAATTCAGAGAGGAAAAGTAAAATGGCAATCTGGAATCCCTGGCACGGATGTCATAAAATCAGTCCCGGATGTGCGAACTGCTATGTTTACAGACGCGATGAGAGCATTGGCAAAGACGCGTCTGTCGTTTCAAAAACTGGTGATTTTAATCTGCCGGTGAAGAAGAACAGGCAGGGACAATATAAGCTGACTGCTGATGATGGTATCGTTTTCGCATGCATGACATCAGATTTCTTCCTTGAGGAAGCAGATGAATGGCGTCAGGACTGCTGGGATATGATACGTCAGCGTCAGGATCTGCATTTCCACATTATCACAAAAAGAATAGACCGTTTTGAAAAGTGCATGCCTCCTGACTGGGGAGAAGGCTGGAACAATGTGACCATATGCTGCACCTGTGAGAATCAGGACAGAACTGATTACAGACTCCCCATTTTCCTGGAGCTTCCGATAAAGCATCGCGAAGTAATATGTGAGCCGATGCTTGAGGAAATTAACATGGAAAAGTACCTGAAGGCAGGACTGATCGGGCATGTTTCCTGCGGCGGTGAATCAGGCAGCAGTGCAAGACCATGTGATTTCAGATGGATAAAGGAAGTGCGCCGTGAGTGTATCAGATGCGGCGTTTCCTTTACTTTCAGGCAGACGGGTGCTGTGTTTATAAAGGATGGAAAAGTTTATCACCTGGACCGGAAAGTACATCTCTCGCAGGCTGAAAAATCAGGATATAACTATGTTCCCGGGACGGGAATGGCAGACAGTATAAAATACCGGACTCCTGACAGACAGGCTCTCTTTGAAAGGCTAAGCAGGTCTGATTTCAGAAGCAGATTTCACCTTCATGCAAATGACAAGTCATATATAAATGAAAAGGGTATGGATACCATATTCAGTCACGCAAAGGATTTTGTTGCTAAACGTCTTTCGGCTGAGAATCCTGAAAATGACGGAAGGCAGACTCCGATGAAAGGGCATCCTGTTTTCCTTGCACAGCACGCGACCGCATGCTGCTGTCGCGGATGTCTTGAGAAGTGGCATAATATCCCTTCAGGAAAGATCCTTACGGAAAAAGAACAGTCTTATATCGTAGATGTGCTTATGGAGTGGATCAGGAAGGAAATGGAGAAATAATTGGGACCGTTGTTTTTTGAAGCAGCGGTTCTTTTTTGCCTGTAAATATGAAAATCAAGCCTTGCAGCCTTTCTTGGGGTATGGTATAATAATACGAGTTCATATTTTTTTCATAAATTGTGTGACACTTTTCAATTTCATCTTGAATGTTATATATGAAAGCATGTTTTTCAAGAAAATGATTCTAAAAGGGGGGGATCCGCCGTGACAGGAACAGAATACTGCGACATGTACAAAAATGCGCCGGAAAAAGCCTATTCCGCATTATTCAAAAATTACTGCGATTACGTATATGCGATCGTTTTCAACAAACTCAGAAGCGTGGCATCTCATGAGGATATTGAAGAATGCGTGAGCGATATCTTTGCAGAAATATTCTTCAGCTATAAGAAGAGCAGTGAATCAGCTGCGGAACTGAAAGGGTATATTTCCACTGTAGCTAAAAGAAAAGCTATTAATGCCTATCATAGTCTGAAAGCAAGGTCAGGACACTTTTCAGGGGATTCAGATGATTATATTTCTGAGATTAATTCAGGATCTGATATCGAGGAAGATTATGATAAGTTAGAGACACAGACTATTCTGATCGACAAGATAAATGATCTTGGAGAACCTGATTCGACGATAATTCTCCAGAAATACTATTACAACCGTTCCTCGAACGAAATAGCTGAGATGCTGTCCATGAAAGCTTCAGCAGTACGAATGCGTGCTGCAAGGGCACTGGATAAGCTGAGAGAATCGCTGACAGCAGCCGGCATCACATTGAAAGGAGATGCGTAAAATGAAAAAGGAATTTGGATTTGAAATTATTGAAAATACAGATGACAAGAATATTGACCGCCTTTCCGAGCACAGTACTCTTACAGAAAAAGAGAAGGAGAGAATGCTGAAAATGAGTATGGAAAAGCTCAGCAGCAAGATGAGTGACTCAGAAAGTGAGATCATGGTAAGCGGAGTTGAACATTACAAAAGACCAAAGTGGTATAGTTTCGCTGCAGTAGCAGCTTGCTTCGTACTGGTGGCAGGAGCGGTCGGAACTGCTATATTTCTGGGCACACGTGGAGGCAGGTCTGAGATAGATCCGCTTACGACAACTGAATCTACAACAGTCCCTGCAACAACGGACATTCCGGAAACAGAGAATAATGAAGAGCTTGTCGCTGTTGCTGAAAAACTGTTCGCAGAGTACTATGCTTATATTGACATACAAGAAGCCCACCTTGCTGTCGATGATGAAACTGTTATTACGGTAGATTCGGAATATGGTCCCTTGGAATATACGCTTGTGAAAAATTATAATTCTGTTGATGAGATTAGAGCGTATTACAGAGAATTCTTTACCGAGAATCTGATGAAAGACAGCTGGATTAACGATGATGATTATCTCGACAGGACACTTATGTTCCATGAGGAGAATGGAAGGCTATATTACCACTGTAGTCATGATGAGAACGTTTTAGGTGATGGCCTTCATGACGGAATAAGAATAACAAGCACTGATGAAAACAGGTTTACGTTTATGCGTCTGTCTGAATACTACACGTATTGTTATAATGTATCATGCGTGAAAGAAGATGGAAAGTGGAAGATCGATAGCATTGATGAATTTGATGAAGAATGCTATGAAGAAAACCGTGAATTGATTGAAGAACTGATTAAAAAAGAAGAATTAAGGATCGATGATTACCTGGAGGATGTGCCGGATGGAGCGGATCTCAGTGCCGTATATTTAACCGAGGATTGGGGAATTGCTTTTTACAAACCGGTGGATGAACTATCTGATGGTACATTACTTGCTGCGGCACAGCCACTGCTTGGGTTTGCAGGTCAGCTATACTACAATATGGAGAATGGAGGAATATATCCTTTTCAAGGCTTTGTTGATATAGATATTAGAATTCCAGAAGGAACAGATGGCGGCAACACAATTTCCGATTCTGGAACTGAGGATGACCAGCCTGTTTATTGCCTTATAAAAGACGTAAGCACCAGAAAAGAAGCAATTTCGAAATATTATTACATGCTTTTCAGTGATAAGTACCCTTACCCGGAGAAACTGGAGAGTCTGGTAAAGGAATATGAAGGCAGATTTTATGCAAAATGTGACTGGGTTGAAAAAGAGTATAATGGATATGTCAATCCGGAGATAATCAGCTATGACGGAAGAGTTGGAGATGAATTCTTTTTCACTGTCCGTGATCATTATTATGACAGCTATGATGCTATGGATGAAGGAAGAGATGAAATGTATCATGAGGATCGTGAGTTTACTACAGTTATGGACGATGACGGAGTATGGCACATTGGTAAATACACATATCCTTTGAAAAGCAATTAAGGAAAATATGTATAATAACATGACTACGCCATTTTAGAAGTTGTTACATAACAATTCGTTATTCTTGAAATAAGAAAAAGACGTATGAAATCAAAAGAGTTAGCTTTTTGATCATTAACGGATGATCAAAGCTAACTCTTTTGTTGTAATGTATGAAACTACACTCTGTTTCTATTTCAGCATAAAACAAGAGGAAGTACTATAGTTTTGAGCATTTTAAAAAATGAAAATTACAGAGCATGGGACAAATAATTGTTTACCCGAAGTATCGGTCAGCCAGTAAAGATCATGAGCACGGATATTCCGATTTGAAGAACTCAAGAAGCATTGATGGTACGTACTGATAATGATGTGACTTGTAAAGCTTATATGTCAGGTCGGCATCGTGAGATGAGATTCGCTCCTTCATCTTCTTAAGTCCTGTGAGGAGGGAGTCATGTCCGCTATATGCTTCAGAGTAATCAGGATCTTCCAGAGAACCTCCGCACAGAAATACCTTTTTATCAAGTGATCCGTGTCTGTCAAAATATCCATATTCGCTTTCTGCGCTAGCAGCGTCGTAGTCATCATGTGCTCCATAAAGATTGAACATAGCGGGACTTCCTATTATGTATCTGAAGAATGGCTGGTTCTCATACTTGTCTGAATTGAAGAGAGCGTAATGAGAGAACACGCCTCCCATTGAGTGTCCGAACAGAGTTGAATCTGAGTAGTCAATGCTGTATTGCTCTCCAAGATATGGCATAAGGTCATCTGTAATAAAGTTAAGAAGGCCTTCTCTGTATCTGATAAACAGTTTGTCACGGAACATATCTTCCGTACCGTTTATGTTATAGTTATATGAAAGACTTACAAGGATGGCCTCTGAAGCTTCCTTGTTTTCCATAGCCTTATAAAGAGCCGCATGATCATTCAGCCTCCAGACTCCGTCGGTCAGGAAGAATACCGGGTATGTCTTTGCAGAGTCATAGTTCGGAGGAAGTGTACAGTGTACAAGGAACTCAAGACCAAGCTGTTCATCATAGACAAGATATTCGTCAATATGATCCTTTATCTCTGAAAGTGCTTCAGAGTCGAATTCCCATGATGAGCGATAGTCTGCATATGGGTCACTGTAACTGAAAGGGACCATATAATCCTTGTTCTTATCAGGAAGCTCAGTGTATGTTCCGTTTATTACAGCTTCAAACACAGCCTTTGTCTGCTTTACTAGACTGTCAGCCTGTGATTCGCTCAGATCGTAATCCGGGAAGTAATCACTGATAAATCTGTCGTAGTTGGCTTCCTTGTTTTCGTATGTAATATCATCACCTAAAGTAATGCGGCCGCCGTCATAGCCTTTTGGGGGAATGTAATATGTATAGTACGAACCGTTCAGCATCGCTTCCTGGTAGGAATACTCTTCAACATTTGCTATTGATTCCTGATACTCTTCTTCTGTTATGGAACCCGTTTCCCAAAGCCACTTATATAAGTTGATTGTGGCTTCTTTGGTAACTGTAACATTTCCTATTTTGACATCAGGCTCCGGCAGTTCTTCATCAAGGAGCGTAAAATGACGCTTGGTGACACACAAACGCTCATAATCAGTCATTTTGTTTGTAAGGGAAATTGGGGCTGAAGACTTCTGAACGGTGTATTCAGATCTAAAATAATCAGGCTCAGTATCATTAATGCTTTCAGTAGTTACCTGAGCTGTTGTTTCGGCTGATGTTGAAGTCGGTAGAGTAGTATCTTCAGAATCATTCTGCTTAGAGGAACATGAACTGAAAGATATAAGCAGTGCTACTAGTGTGATTATCAATAGATTTTTTTTCATTGTTTTTCTCCTTCTGCTAATCGTTTTTTATAATAGCACAAATAAGTGATTTATGGGACTTTGAAAGTTAAATTTCTCCAAATCTTTGTACGATTGCACAAAATGCTATGTTTGGCTTTGTGGAGTGTTAACAATGAATCATGCTCCGATACTTCCAGATCAGTATTATTGATTTTTTTCTCTTCTTATGGTATACTTTTCATTATTAATATGAAGATATTAGATTATGAGCCGGATACAATAAGGATGAGACAGAGCTTAGGGAAAGAGATGAGTATGGAAAGCAATCAAAGAAAAAACAGAAAATATGTCCTGAATATAACACAGGGAGCGTTGATAGCGGTATGCATATGAAGTACAGATTGCGATACCGCTTCTCATGCTGTATGTCATGATAGGGGAAATAATCAGCTGCTATATACTTGGTGAATTGCTGATCTCTATTCTGCAGAAAAGAAGTTCACTCTTTAAAAAGTGAAAAAGGATTTTTCTGAAACGGCAGAAGAATGATCAGATATTTCTGACATACGATAATTTAGATTTAAAAATCAGATCGCGCAGGCAATTGCTTAGTTGTCTGCGTTTTTTCTGCATTCAGACACCAGCTGTGGGTGAAAGATTTCTGAACACAAAAATGAGCTGCCCTCCTTACGGCAGCTCATTGATAGAGTTTCAGTATTAAGATCAGCTGCTTATTCAGCTGTGTCTACAACAGGTTCAGATATTCCGTTTTTCTCAGTCACATCAGTTACAGGAACTTCGGTTACAGGACCGTTTTCTTCAGGTGAGCCAGCTATATAAGCTGAACCATCTGCATAACGGACAGAGTAATCGTTTTCCTTCATTCTTGAAAGAACAGGAGTCTGAACGGGTTCAGCATCATCGTCAAATGCAAGATTTTCGGTTACGATGAAACGGATTATATTTCCGTCATAGTCATATCCGAGCATTTTGACCGTAGTACCTGTTTCTTCGTCAACATACAGATCGAATTTCTTTACAGAATCGTACTCTACATTATATACGCCTTTGATGTGTACGCATTTTCTTCCTTCAACCTCTTCTGTCCCAACGATATCCCAGCTGTCAAAGTCCTGAAGAAGATCTACTGCCATTCTGTAGTTTTCAATGCAGTCAGTTGAAATGCCACCAAGGATCTGTCTCCTGCTGTTCCACATATCATATTCAGTGCAGTTATTATCAAGACAGCGAAGCTCCTCGAATGGTACAGTAGGAGAATCGATACGATGTACGATGTCCTTGTATTTGTCATAGGTTCCTTCTGATGGTCTGATAGAATATGAGTATTCACCGTCCTGAGCGTAGATATATGAAGCGTTCTGACTTGTTACTTCGTCGCTGCAGGCGATAAGAGCCTCATAGCTCGTACCGTAATAGTTTTCTTCGTGCTGATATGCAGTTGCGTTGTTGAGGTCGACCTGGAAATCATATACCTTCATATCGCCGAATGAAACGGTATCATAACCCAAAAATCCGGTTTTTACAGTACCGGATGCCCTGTCAAAATAATCTGCGGTATTGTTCATCTTGAAGAAGATATCCTTCTTGTCAGACATATCACATTCTCTTGCGCCGACGCGTGTATTTTTCCAGATGTCAGTCACATTTATTGAATCCTCAGCACACCATGTGAGGTGATTCGTTAGCGCTGATTCATCTGAAGGATTTGCAGCAGATGCTATCAGGGCTGCGGTTTCATCAGAGATTTGCCAGCATGTGATCTTGCCGTCCTTTTCAAGTTCGGCTGTCTTATCAGCATATAAGGTCAGACGATACGGAGCACCATTGTTATATACATACATAACATATGATTCGCCGTCAGGAGTGTGTCCGTCATTTTCATAAGGAGTCCATTTGGCAGAAACGAGCGCATCAGCAAGTTCTTTCTGCTGCTGTTCAGAGATGTCCAGAATATATGGTGCGTATGCTGCGCTCATGAAACGAATAGTGTCATTTGCTATGTTAATAACAGGTGCTTCTGTAACAAGTTCAGTTCCTGGTTCTGTCGTAGCTGCAGAATTGATATCCTCAGAAGTCTGAGAGGAAGTCAGCGGATCCGCAGGAGATCTGTGCATCAGAAATGCACCTGTTCCCACTCCGCCGGCAATAACGACCAGAGCGGCTGCGGCACCGAGTGCTTTATGCCATACCGGCCTGTGATATCTTTCTACACCGGAAACGGTTACGGAGTACTTATCATCATTCTTATGTTCTTTTTCATTCATCATTTCATCGAATTTCTTCTCGCTCATGGATAAAACCCTCTTTCTGGTTTCTTCGTCTGACGAAAAAGGGAGGAGCGTTTCTATAATTTCATCGTCCGCATTATTTAAAATACTGAGATCAATTTTCTTCACAGCGATCCCTCCTTAATGCCTCTTTCAGCGAGAGCTTTGCGCAGCTGTTCTCCGGCGCGTTTTACTCTCATTCGTACTGCTGACGGTTTCATAGAAAGAAGCCCTGCGATCTGGCGTGATGTTTTATTGTAGTAGAACTTTTGGATCACAATAGTTGAATCAGGTTCCCCCAGAGACCTGATACAGTCTGCCACTATCCTCTGAAGTTCGTTTTTTTCATGCTCAGCTTCCAGATCATCGTCAGAGCTGATGCTGGGAAACGTTTCGTCGTCCAGCGAAATAGTTCTTTCTGCTTTGGGGGAGAGGCTTCTGAAATGGTCGATGCTTGTGCGCTTGGATATAGTTGCGATAAATTTCTTCATGTCGCCGGTTACTTCCTGTTCTTCAAGAGCAAAGAATACTTTTGCGAACACATCACTGATGCACTCTTCTATGTCTTCCTGGGTGCCAACGTTTCTCAGATGATTAATGACGATGGTTCCGACATAGTTGTAGTATTCGTCAAATAAGGTCTGATGTGCTTCACTGCGGCTGCACTTGCGTATTCTGCTGAATTCATCACCGTTCAAAATGCTCCCTCCCTTCTGTTTGATTAAGAGCTTCCATGGCAGCTTTCACTGTATAATATCGTTCGGTTTCCGGAAAGTGTCACAAAAAGAATTTAATTTTTTCAGAATGCACATGTTTTTCCTTGATCTCATGACATCCGAAATAGTTGAAAACTACGAATAATAGCTGTTTTTCCGGCACTACAAGTCTCCGGATTGAAAAATAAAAAAGTGACATTATGTACTACAAATTATGTACTACATCATGGCTGAATGAAAAAACTATATTTAGACAAACTAGATGAGCGTTTTCATTGGCTTGAATATACAAAATTATAGCATAGAAGGCCAAGCAGGTCAATCTAGAGATAACGTGGCTCAGTGAAAATGATGCATTGAATGAACTGATCTGTTATATATTTGTGGTGAAGTTTATATACTACTTGACAAAGCCAAGTAGCTGTGCTATAATGCTGTTAAGCTACTATGTTATGCATAGTAGCTTGGAGAGAAGGAACGCATCTATGGATAATGCTCAACTATTGAAAGGCGTGCTCGAGGGCTGTGTACTTGCAATAATCGCTGAGGGAGAGACCTATGGCTATGAGATAATCGGTGCTCTTGAAAAGGCGGGGTTTGAAGAAATCGGAGAGGGGACACTCTATCCGGTACTCACAAGGCTTGACAAGAATAAGCTTATACTTTGCCGAAGAGCCAAATCGCCTTTAGGACCTGTCAGGAAGTATTACAGTATAACGGACGAGGGAACAAGAGCCTTGAATGAATTCAAAGAAAGATACAGAAAGATAAGCTCAAGCGCAGGAATGATATTGTTCGGAGATCATGCGCTTGATGAGACAAAGCGGAACGGAGGGAAACTATGATCAATTCTCATGCTATTTACATTGAAAAACTTCAGCCTGATTATAAGACGGTATTCAAAAAAATCAGAGATTATGTAAGAGCTTGCAATATGGATGAAATAAGAAACGAAGAAATGCTCAGCGAGGTGATGGATACTTTTCTTTCTGCTCAGAGCGAAGGCAAGCCTGTGGAGCAGGTTATCGGAGGAGATTTGAGAACCTTCTGCCGTGAGCTTTGTTCAAACATCGGCATAAAAAGCCGTATTATAAACTTTCTGGAAGCTATCCAGCCAATCTTTGTATGCTTTGCAATTCTCAGTATAATTGATCTTATCAAAATGCTGCTGAAGCTGTCAGAAGGGGAAAAGATAAGCTTTCTGACATACAGGGGCGAATATAATATCTTTGCATTTCTGCTTGGTGGACTTATTGTCATAATTGTTGGATATATCGGCAGATTTTTTGTAAGGAGACTTGTCTTCACAAGACCTGATACATACAAGAAACTTGCTTTGGGGATAAGGAGTGTAACGTTTGTCATAATACTGGCTGCCATTATTTTTCTATTCAACGGTACTGAAACAGAAGGGACTTTTCTATGGATATCTCTGCTTTGCTGCACAGTTTTTCTTACAGCATACAGATTCATCACAAGACAGAGCAGACAATACAAAAAGGAAAACAGAATATCACTCCTTGAACTTGCTGCTCCTAAGTCAAACATAAAAACTGAAATAGAAGAAATGGAAATGAATCGATTTATGAAGCTTAATAAGAAAAACACAAAAAAAGGAAAGCCTGAATTGTCCTTCGATCAGTTCCTTGAGAAAGAAGAAAAGAACTGTAACAGCTGGGATAAGCGACCTAGCTTCTATATTTTTTTGACGATAACGTCCACGGTGATTGGGTTTATATTCACTTTAATATTCGGTGGATTTGAGGGGTGGTCAGATATATCAGTCTTCATTGCTGTGTTATTTTTTGTTGAGAGCGTAATAATGTATGGTATTTACAGGTTTGTTAATACTGGAACCAATGCACGACAGAGCTGGATAAAAACTAAGCGTGGAATCTGAACTACTGATGATCCCAAACAGCAGATAAAAAAGGGGCGAGTTCTTAACTGAAAATGCTAAGAATTCGCTCCTTTTGGTTTGGTGAGTTTTGTACAGGCGTTACTGTTTTTTGTATACTTTCATATGCTTCATAACCTTTTCTGCCAGCGTAGGGCATTCAGGATACATCGGAATAGTTAGACGGCCATTCTGGTCCGGCGTCATTAGCGTGTTCTTGCAAAAATATCTGCAATACAATTTGCTGATACCACTGTCTTTCATTTTACTGTCATGATCAAATACTTTGACCCTGATAAAATCCTGATAAACAGTTTCTATCAATCCAATTACCTTACCGTTTTGATGGCCTATATGTACGGACCACACGATCGGTTCCGTATCAGCGACTATAGGCAGGGCATCAGCCAGCTGTTTAAAAAACTGAGAAATTATAAAATCTCCGCTAGTTTGTATGGTCTGTGCATTCGGAGCGGTTACATCATCTCCCATGCATACACTATCTCTTTCAATATATATTGTTTGTAGGTATTCTTCCATTTTCTTTTCCTCAATTCATATTATAATTGGATTTCGAACTGGTTCAGCATTCATCTATAGTGTCAAAAGTCTGCTCAAACAATCAATTAGTGAGAATGGCTGATCATTTCCGGGAGTTATATCTGTAGTATGTCATAGCAGAAAGTGGTTATCTCATTGATCCTGGATTCAACATCTTCCTTGTATTCAATGGAGCATAATCCGAGACGCCCGCAGCATTCGATTTCCATATGTCCGTAAAAATGTTCAATACTCTGTATAATTCTTTCGCACTCCTTCATGCTCGGTCCTGTGCGCAGTGCGATGGAATAACCTTTTTTGCCACTACTGATTGCTGCATGAGGTTCATGCGTATTGCACCAGGGAGTGCATCTGTCAATGAAAGATTTGAATTGTCCCGGGATATCAGCCCAATACGATGGAGATACAGAGATAATTATGTCTGCCCACTCGAATTCACTGATTATAACAGGGATGTCATCATTCAAAATGCATCTGGCTGTTTTGTGACAACTGCGGCAGCCTTTGCAGAAACTGAAATCATAATCATCTATGCAGATGCTTTTTGTTGTGTATTTGGATGATAGGGCTTCAGAAACAATTCTGACGATTTCTGCAGTCGCACCTGATCTGACAGGACTGCAGTTGATAATAAGGGCATTCATTTTATATACCTACTCTCATATATTCAGATAGGGGAAAGCTAAAGATCATAAATCGCTTATATAATTGTCCATCAGTTCTTTTGCTCTTTTCAGTATCGGCAGTTCTCTGCTCCGCAGAAGTCTGCCAAGCTTTGAATCGGAGTTTTTCTCGTACTCTTTCACGGCGTCCTCAAATGATGTTTTCTGAGTAGATAGATGGAAACATTTCATTTCATCTTCTGTAAGGTGCCTGTCTCCGAATGAGATCACTCTGCAGAGGTAGTAGTTGTTGATATTGTGTCTGTGGATCATGTTGTAATAATCTTTCACAGTTCCAATTTTGCAGATGACTTCTACTTCAGCGCCAAGTTCTTCATTAAGTTCTCTTTTGAGTGCAACGATCAGGTCCTCACCATCTTCCACTCCGCCACCTGATGTTTCGATGAGTTCCGCCCTGCCGAATTCGTCATCACGTACTAAGTGTACAAAGTAGAAAAAACCATTATCGTCAAAAACGATTGCTCTGACGATCTGTCTGTCGTGGTCAGTATATGTATACGGCCATTCATTATCCTCTAGTTCTATATCAATCTCCTGTACTTTCTTCATTATTAACCTCGTATTTTTTCTGTGATCTGCAGCGCAATCTGAAACTTGTCAAGATTATGATTTGCATCAGCAAGATTTTCAACCTGATAGTTTCCTTCTGCGAGAACATCGCCCGCGGATAAGAAGTCATAGAGTTCAAAGCCATAGAAGTCGCATACCGCCTGGACACCAGCGACTTCCATTTCTACAGCAATACAGCCTTCGTTTTTTCTTTTGTTCACCAGGTTTACTGTTTCACGGAGAGGACAGTCTGTTGTCCATATTTTGCCCTTAACAAAAGGAAGATTAAGTTCAGTGAAAATACTCTCAAGCCGGTCAGCATTTTTAATTTTTATATAATCATTAGGCTCAGCAAAATAGTAGGACATTCCCTCACCGCGATATGCCTGTGATGGAATTATATACTTTCCATTTGTGGCACTGTTATCCAGACTACCGCAGGATCCAAACATAATAAACTTAGTTGCTCCGGTCAGGTGGTTTACTTCTGCAGTCATTTCTCCTGCAAGAGCAGAGCCTAAATGTGACAGATAGAAAGCAATCTCTTTACCATTTCTTACAAAAGACCATATAGGTACGCTTCCGTTACAAATTATTAATTCTGCGATTTGCTTGCACTCGTACTTCGACAATATATTTTCATAGATCTCTTTTGAAAATGTAATAAGGCATATTTCAACAAGATTCTTTTTTTGGCCATAGAAAGCTTCAAAGTTTACTATGGGCTCACTTTCAATATCATAGAAATCTGTTATCATTTGCTTTCTGCTCCTGTTCTTTTTGATTTTGTGCATCACCCTGTGAGTTGCATATTTTTTATAGCTCGTTCAGATTAGTGAAGAGATTAAGATCTTCTGCAAAGAGTACCAGCCAGCAGTCGTTGCCAAGATTGATTCTGTGGCCTATTGACTTAAAAAAATCCTCACGGCTTATCAGTTCCATATAATAGTCAAGGTAAGCGGGAATATATATAATCGGTATTGAATCAATGCAGCTCTTGCTATGGGGATTGCTGGTCGGAAGAGTATAGCTGCATATAATGGTTCCGTTCCTGCTGCTATATTCAAACTCTATATTATAGTTATACTTTCCCTTAATGCCATGGTTCCCATAAGCATTATTTTCTTTATAGCTCAGAATTTTTGCATCTGCTTTCATTCCATATTTCCGGAAAATTTCCGTCAGTATTTCTTTCTCTTTCTTGTTATCTATGAAAGATTTCAAGAATATAAAAATTAGGAATACAATAGCCAGGATGGCCGCAGCGACTGGTACTATCAATTCAATTGTATCATTATTGATCATGTTTTTGCTCCTGATAAGAGTTGATATCAGTATTTTGGAACGACGGGCTTATCATTTGTTCATTAGGGCCTGTTTAATGAGGTCAATCTTTTGCTGATCCTGTTTGTTCTTTACATCTTTTCGGTATCCATCTTTTGAAGATGCAGTATATACTTTCAGATAGTCTGACAATTCAAGAAGATAATATTGGGTTCCATTATCTGAGATCACAGGAATTCTGGAAATATCAACTCCGGCAAATGGAGCAAGACTTTCGATACCTGCAAACGCAATATGGATATTCGATTTTTCAAAATCGTGTTCCTCAAGATCTTTAAGGGTATAGCCTTCTTCTTCCATTATTTCTACGAGCTGTGGCCAGTTATCATTTATATACTTTTCTGGGACAAGCACATCTATATCATCAGCGTTCAGGGATATGTTCAGCCTGTGTTCCAGTCCTAAAGAACCGAACAGCAGAGGTGTCACATTAAGGCGCTGATTCAGAATGTGTGTGATGTGAAGAAATTCAAGATACTTCATAGTGTTCTCCTTTACTGAAAGTGCCTATTGTTAGTTTAGTTCAGAAGTTGAAGTTCGGACAATTGGCATACTCCTCAGGCAGATCATTTCCCAGCTCTCTCCATCCCAGATTCTTGACCATAACAGACTTCTCATTCGGGAAAATATATTTGTTCAGATAATCTATGAAATCTGATTCAGTGTAGCATAGACCGCCGTTCTGTCTGTATTGTTTGGCATCGGGACTATTCGGCAGCCAGTTGTCACAGAATTCTATGCAGTATTCTTTAAGATTTTCTGCGACGATGTCCGGAACAGAATATACAAAACTATATCCGTCAGAGCTTAGTATTATATCTTTCATTTCATGTACCTCCGAAAAGTATAAGCTGCGAAGCATATTGAATATATACCTTACAAATGAAGACGTATGAGAAATTATTTCAAAAAAAGATGAGGTGAACAATGTGTTAGGAATAAAATTTAAAAATATGGTCTTATTATACCATGAAACGGTGCCTAAATCAACAGTTGTTTGAAGTGCTATACTATATGAACGATAATTAAGCATATTTCGAGATGAAAAAGGAGCAGTTCTATTAGCAGGAACATATTGCCAAAATCAATTAGATATAGTATAATTTTACATGATTTTAAATTCATCGAGGAGGGGGACTCATCTTGGAAGAAAAAGCTGAAAAGAGAAGAAAAACTAGATTGGCAAAGATATTATCTGTAGCCACCTTATTAGTTTCGGGAATTGTATTGCTAGGCATATTTGCAATTATGATGGCACACAGGCAATATGATTCGTTTGAAGAATTCAGAAAGAAAGCATATATCAGTTTTTATGTTGATGTTCCGGAGAATGCTGAGGACATAAGATACTATAGCTATGATATTGTTTTGGGGAAGTATTCAATTTATGCCTTCACACCTGATGATCAGGAATATAGCAAGCTGCTAAAAGAGATGACTGAAAAATACGATCTTGAGGGGAAAACGGAAGATAAAACAGGGTACAGAAAATGGTATCTTATGAAAGTTAGGGATGCAAACGATCCCCAGTATATCCTTGATGACTTTCCGACGCATCTGCCATTTGACAAAGTGATAGATGATGATATTAACGATTATGATATCATTGTGTATTCTCCGATGGGCTCTGGTTCTCGCAGTCATGGCATGGTCGTGAAGCCTGATACCAGAAGAGTAGTAGTATTTAATTACGGAGCACGATGAGAGAGCATTCTGTGTCCAAAGTACAATTATAGATTAATTGGAAAACCAAAAGTATTAGCTGTGATTGGTTTGATTGTGGCTAGTACTTTTGGTTTTGTTCGTTATAATTAAGTGGTATTTAATATATTTTGAGGCATGGCCGTATTACATTACTTGACGTGTGTCAAGTAATGTAATTAAATGAGAGAAATGATGCCTTTAAAGTTCCATCATTTGATTTTTAATAGAATATGAGCCGTCCTGTGATTGAATAGCACACAGGACGGCTCAATTAATATGTCTTCTTATTATTTAAGGCTGTACTTCAATTAAAAGGAAAAGTCATTAATCAGAAAAAGCAGTTAGCTTCGTAAATGATGCCTGGCAAAAAATAATGTCAATTCTCTTTGCTTTTCTCAGATGGATCTGTTTCAGCAAGACCAGTCAGCGAGTACACGAAGACACTGTTGGATTTTCCCTTCAGAGGAATTGCTCCGATTGGCTCAGCGGTCACGCGGTCCTTAACATGATTATAGACTTCCTCGCTGATGAGAACTTGGCCTCGTTTTGCGTTTGCCTCCAGACGTGCTGCAGTGTTGACGGTATCGCCAATCGCAGTATAATCCATTCGGAAACTGCATCCGATGTTGCCGACAACGGCTCTTCCACAGTTTACACCTACGCCGAATCCTACAGATTTTCCGTATTTTTCCAGGAATTTGCTCTCGATGGCATCCCCGCCAGCCACGATGTCCAGTGCTGTTTTTACTGCCTTGAAGATATAGTCGTCCAGATCAAAAGGCGCATTAAAGACCGCCATCGTTGCGTCACCAATGAATTTATCAAGCGTTCCTCCGTTCTGGAAGATCGAATTGGTAGTCAGTTCCAGATAGCTGTTGAGGATGTCTACTACCTGCTCAGGTGCAAGGTTTTCCGACATTGGTGTGAAGCCTCGAATATCAACGAACAGCACAGCGATCTCACGGCTTTCACCGCCGAGATGGATGCTGTATCCGCCAGAACGGGTGATCTCCTCAACGACCTGTGGTGCTACATACTTTTTGAAAGTATCTGATATCTTGCGCTTTTCCGCTGCGGCTGAGAGGTAACTGTGAAGGATGCTCAGTGCACTTGCGATGATGACTGCAAGCGGGAAGTAAAGGATCGGCAGCATCAGGCCCAAACTGTTCAGCCAGATTGCCAGAATTATAAACGAGATGGTAACCAGCACCGTTAGGATGAGCGTTACGCCTGGTTTGTTCCTTCGGAATAACCAGAATATCAGCCCGGCAACGAGCGCATATACCGCAGAAACGATATAGCGATCTGCATGGACAGGGCTTTTTCCGTCAATCAGTGACTGGATGATATTGGCGTGTATCTCACACCCGAACATGAGTTCAGAACTGTTCGGAACAGCATACTGGTCATAAAGGCCAGTAGAATATGCTCCAAGCACAACGATACATCCGGTAAAGATACGTGGATCCACCTCACCGTTCAGGACGCTGAGCAGCGAAACTACCTCGTAATCTCCCGGCCTTCCGGCATACTGGATATTCATTCTGCCGTTTTCGAGAGTCGGAATCTTTTCATTCAACTGATGCTTCTGACAGTACATGCGATATGCTTTGTAGGAAAGACTTTCAAGGTGTTCTCCGTTGTTGTCCACGGTGATAAGCGTCGAGCGCAGCACACCGTCCTGATCTGGCATCGCATTCACAAATCCGGTCTCACATACGTCAGACATGATCGGCTGGTCGATCGATTCAATGTTGTAGTTGTCTATGTAACCCTTTCCGGATTCACTGTAGCGGTAGACACTGTTATAATTAATGTAGCTGCCTGAAACTATGTTTGGATTCCTGCTGCACGCATCGTGGAGTGCCTGATCACCTTCAGCATCCATTTCATTGAACAGCATCAGGTCCATTACGATGATATCAGGATAGTCTCCGAGTTTGCCAATGAGATCTGCGTAGACCTGACGTGACCATGTGCCCATTGCTCCGATGTCACGCAGAGTCGGTTTGTCGATGGCAATGATCTTTATATTATTGTTGATGCCGCGCGGTTTCTGGTAAAGTCCGTCGAGCAGAAGCTTCTCAAATGAGCTAAAGATGTTGAAATAGCATACAACAAAGGTAAACAGAATAATGAGAATGGTTTCAGCGATCTTGACAAACAGTTCGTTTTTATGTTCTGATAGGGCAATTTTCATGTCATATCTCCTCTTTTTTCTAAAATCGGAACATTCAATGCAATATAATTATAACATATTTTTAATCATTTGTCATCATTTTTTGATAAAAATTGACAACAGACAAAAAACGTGCTAATATATCAATATGAATATTTTATTTAGAGTGCATGTTTAATGAAAGGAGGGTTGCGATGAAACTGACAGCTTTGCTGCACAGCAAGTTGTTTCTTGGGATTACGGCACTAATTGTGACTGCGACAGCAGTGGTATCAGGGCTCATACTTAAAAACAGGGTAGATGAATACCGTGTCATAAAGATATTTGAAGTGGTCGGCAAAGCGGTTGTTACTCGTGACCCGCTGGGAGACCTGGAACCATATTCGGGCATGAATCTTCAAAACGGTGACAGAGTTTCGACCGATTCGGACGGATCAGTGCGCATGATACTGGATAACACTAAATTTGTTCTGATGGAGCCTGATTCCTGTCTGGAACTGACGGCATCAGGAAATCCGTCTGATAATAAGACAATAATCGTTCTGAAGAATGGATCTATCCTTAACGAGATCACAGAGCCGCTTTCTGAAAACTCAGTTTACGAGGTGAGTGCACCGAAGGCTACGATGGCAGTTTGTGGTACCAGCTTCAGAGTTAAGGTGGAAAAGGATAAGAACGGTGATTATTACACGACGCTGTATGTGTTCCACGGAACAGTAAAAGTTAATCTGCTTGATAAGGAAGGAAATCCAACAGAGGAGACTGTTGATGTCACGCAGGATCAATGTGTTATCATAAAGACAGTTCCAAATGAAAATACCCAGAATGATGCGAGTGATGACGGATTTTCGTTCTTTGTACTTCCGGACGGCAATGGAGGCTATACTCCGGTAGCGAAAGGAGAGTCTCCTGTCACATCAATTGATTATGAGTCAATTCCGTTTGATTCCCTTGAGGAAATATACAACACAGATAACGAGGATCAGATCAAGCTTCTCGGTCCGGTACTGCAAAAGGTGATCGCCGCGATGTATCCGGATTCCAAGGGTTTGGAGCCAACTACTGAAACGTCAACGACCACTTCCAAGGCGACAACTACAACCATCACTACCATATCAACTTCGAAGCCGGCTACCAGCAGTACAACCACGACGGCTACAGCAGCAATTACAACCGCGAAGCCGGCTGCAGGAACAACTATTGCTACAACAGCTGCAACCACAGTCTCGAGGCCTATAAATAGCACAACAACGCTTGAGGTTAATACAATGACAACTGCTAAGGCAATTACAATAACTACTGCTACCTCAGAGGCAACCACGACAACTACTGAGCCTACTACGACGACTACAACAACAGAGTCGACCACAACAACTACTACAACTACTGAATCTACCACGACGACAACGGCCACGGAGTCTACTACGACCACAACTACCGAGTCAACCACCACAACAACGACTACGGAGTCAACCACGACGACCACGACCACTGAGTCAATCACAACAACTACGGCTACTGAATCTACTACTACAACAACGACCACGGAATCTACAACAACTACTACGACCGTTCAGGTTACTACAACTACTACGACGCAAACAACAACGTCCACAACTACATCTTCGTCGACAACGGATACGACTGGTACAACATCGACGTCAACAACGACCACGACTACCACATCGACTTCTACTGGGACTTCCACGTCATCAACTACTACTACAACAGCTGTTATAACAACGGAAGCAACCACAACCAATTCTACAACCGAAACAACGACGGAGTCCACTACAACAACGACTACGGAGTCAACTACAACTACTGAGTCAACAACAACGACTACGACAACGGAGTCGACTACGACGACCACAGAGTCAACTACAACAACTACGACTACGGAGTCTACCACGACGACCACAACCACTGAGTCGACCACAACAACTACGACTACGGAGTCTACCACGACGGCCACAACCACTGAGTCGACCACAACAACTACAACTACCGAATCAACTACAACTACTACGACCACTGAGTCAACTACGACGACCACAACTACCGAATCAACTACAACAACTATGACTACGGAGTCTACTACGACGACCACAACCACTGAGTCAACCACAACAACTACAACCACGGAGTCTACTACAACTACTACGACAACTGAGTCAAACACGACTACAACGACCGAAACCACCACTACTACCACTATGCTTATAAATGTAAGCATAAACAAGGTAGATATCGGTGGCAAGGAACTTGAAGGAGCTACCCTCAAGCTTACTGGCGTTAAGTCTGATGGTACTACGGCGATTGAATTCAAGGAGGATTCCAT
>JAGCYM010000003.1 GCA_017960805.1 Ruminococcus sp. | reverse complement strand
TAGTATATATTTTACTGATTATCAATAGTTTTAGTAAGAAATACGGCATTCATCCCCCACTTTCGCTTCACTTAGAAGTGGGGGTATTCTGCCGTGATATGGATAAAAAAAGGATTATTCATAACTTGAGATGAATGATGTAATATCTTTTTAGATTCTACCACATAAAACGTATTATTTCAAGTAATATATCATTTTCTTGTTAGTTATTGAAAAGTGAAGGGGTGCATTTAGTTTGAAAGTAATAATAACAACAATGTGCAATAATACAATGAATATATGTGTGTTGCATTTACTCTGAAAGCATTAGTTGAAGCTGAAAAATCAATATAAAAATCAACCATTTGTAAAAAAAGAAATGGCAGTAAAAACCGCCATTTCATAATGCTTATTCAGCCTGCCAGCTGTTCAGGTATTCCTCCTGTTCCGGAGAGAGCTTGTCTATTTCGATCCCCCAGAAACGGAGTTTACGTTCTGCAACTTCAATATCTACTTCACGCGGAACCTGAATGAGGTTCTCTGTGAGATTATTCCTGTTCTTTGCGAGATATGCTGCAGTGAGAGCCTGAATAGCGAATGACATATCCATGATCTCTGCTGGATGTCCGTCACCTGCAGCGAGGTTAACGAGTCTGCCTTCACCGATAACATATACGCTGTTTCCGTTAGCGAGCTTGTATCCCTGAATGTTGTTGCGAGCTTCCCACTGTTCTGTGGAATTGGCTTTCAGCCATGCAACACTTACTTCGCAGTCAAAGTGTCCTGCGTTGCAGAGGATAGCTCCGTCCTTCATGTTAAGGAATGAATTCTCAGTGATAACATCCTTGCATCCAGTTACAGTAACAAAGAAATCACCGATCTTTGCAGCTTCTTCCATCTTCATTACCGTGAATCCATCCATAACTGCTTCCATAGCCTTTATAGGATCTATCTCAGTAACGATAACTTTTGCGCCAAGGCCCTTTGCACGCATAGCAACGCCCTTTCCGCACCAGCCATATCCGGCAACTACAACATACTTACCTGCAACGATGAGATTAGTAGTTCTGTTGATTCCATCCCATACTGACTGACCTGTTCCATAGCGGTTATCAAAGAGATGTTTGCAGTCAGCGTTGTTGACAAGTGCCATCGGAAATTTAAGTTTTCCAGCCTTGTTCATTGCTATAAGGCGGATGATTCCTGTAGTGGTCTCTTCGCAGCCTCCTATTACATTAGGAATAAGCTCAGGATACTCAGTATGTATCATGTTAACAAGGTCACCGCCGTCGTCGATGATGATATTTGGACCAATTGAAATGACTTCTGTAAGGTGAGCATGGTATTCCTCTGGTGTTGCACCATGCCATGCAAAAACGTTGAGACCGCTGTGAACGAGACCAGCAGCTACATCATCCTGTGTTGATAGGGGATTGCTTCCTGTTATGTACATCTCAGCTCCGCCAGCTGCAAGTACTTTGCAGAGGTAAGCAGTCTTGGCTTCAAGATGAATCGAGAGGGCTATCTTCAGACCGGCAAATGGCTTTTCTTTTAGGAAATCTGCTTCAATACTTCTGAGGAGAGGCATATTCTGCTTTACCCACTGTATCTTTCTTTCTCCGCTCTCCCAGAGAGCAGGATCTCTTATTATACTCATATTCTTTCTTCCTTTCGGGTGTGATAGATTTATTTTATCATAAATCATTGTTGAATGCAATAATACGAGTGATATTTTTTGATTTGAACAATCTATAGCTTTTTTCTATACTTGATGCTTCATAGCCAATCTCACGAGATATTTTATTGCTCGTTCCTTATCTCCATTTTTGAATACTTGATTTGTATTGCTATATATGCTATAATCATTTTTGGATTTTCAAACTAGGGAGAGTGCATTATGGATAAAAAAATAATAAACGGATATGTGGCTGAATACGAAAACGGTGTGTTCAGGACTTCAAAAAAGGATATTTATGTTATTGACGGTAAAATAGCTTTCAGTGCGGACTCTGATGAGTTTGAAGTAATAGATGCGAAAGACAGGCTTATAATGCCAGGACTTATCAATATGCATACTCATGCGTATATGACGATGTTCAGGAATTATGCTGATGATGTCAGTTTTGACGAATGGCTCTTCAAACGTATTATGCCGGTTGAAGATGTAATAGAAAAAGAGGATGCCTACTGGACTAATATGCTCGGAATGATCGAAATGATCGAGAGCGGTACTACTTGTTTCTCTGATATGCATATGTTTGAGGGACAGTCTTGTAAAGCTGCTAAGGAAGCCGGAATGAGAGCATTTATTGGGCGCGGCCTTGTCGGAAGCGATCTCAATGGTGACGGTGCCGGACGTCTCGGTGAGGCACTCCGCGAGAAGGAAGCATACGAAAGTGATACGATCAAGTTCATACTCTCACCGCATGCGATATATACATGTTCTGAAAAGATGCTTACACAGATCGCAGAACTTGCAGAAAAAGAAGGAATGCTAAAGCAGACTCATCTTTCTGAGAGCGTTAAGGAAGTCGAGGACTGCTATAAACAATTTTGTATTTCTCCGGTAGAATTACTTGACAGGGCAGGATTCCTCGAAGGCAGCATCCTGGCACACTGTGTTCAGATGTCTGAAAAAGATATAGAGCTGATCACCAGCAGAAACGCAACGGTAGTAACCAATCCTGCAAGTAACGCTAAACTTGGAAATGGTATCGCACCTGTCAGAGCTTTCTGTGAAAGCGGTACAAATATATGTATCGGTACAGATGGATGCGCAAGCAATAATACACTAAATATGTTCCGTGAGATGAGCCTTCTCTCACTTATGCATAAGGGTGTTGAGCGAGACTGTACGTTCCTCAGTGCAAATGATATTCTTACTATGGCTACAGTGAATGCAGCCAAGGCACTTGGTATGAATGGAAAATTAGGTATCATCAGCGAAGGAGCATATGCTGATCTAATTTTCCTTGACCTTAATGCTTGTTCTCTTTTCCCGAACAATGATCTGATAACATCATTGTGCTATTCGGCAAACGGTTCAGAGGTAGCATCTGTAATGGTAAACGGTAATATGCTTATGAAGGACAGAGAACTTCTGACGATAGACAGAGAACGTGTGTTCAGTGAAGTACGCAGAATAGCAACTAAATACCTAAAATGACATGTTTGTAAAAAATGACCGAGTGGTTTGAATACTGCTCGGTTTTTTGTTTTTCAGAATGAGAATTGTTATATGTCTGTTACTACAAAAAATGAAAAAATACTTGACAAGCAACAATTAAACGTGTATAATAAAGAAAATTAAACACGTTTAATTGTTGGAGGCGTTATGACGGATAAAAAGAGAGATCTTGAAAAAACGAGGCAGAAACTAATTGAAGCGGCATCATTACTAATGAATGGATGCAATGAGCCGGATGAGGTAACATCAAGAGCTATAGCTAAGGAAAGCGGTGTTAATGTTGCAATGATTAATTACTGCTTCGGTTCGCGTGAAGGATTGCTTTTTGAAGTGTTCAGGAAGATGCTTGAGGATGCTTTGACGCGATTCCCTGAATTATCTCATACAGTTACTAGCTCACTTGATCCTAAGGAATGTGTGACTGAGCTTCATTATCTAATGATGAAACTGATGATTGCAAATTACACATATTCTAAAGCGATAACCATGTTCATCCTTCTTAATAGAAACATTGATTTCGGAATGGAGAGCCTGCCATACATTAAGGCTTATTTTAGCGATAAAAAGACGGATGAGCAGTGCCGGCTCATAGCATTTGAACTATCAAGTATTCATGAAATATCTGTATTGAGATATGCTGAATTGAAAGAAGAATTTGGAATAGATCTTACAGATGATAACACCTTAAAAGAATTTGTTCTGGAAAATGTTGAAAGATTTCTTGATTAGAAAGGAGGATTTCTAATATGACAGAGAAAAAAGCACTTGTTGTTATTGATATGCAGAACGACTATCTTTGGGAAAAGAGAAAGAGTCGGTTTTCTTATGATACTGATAAGCTTGTTGGTGATGTAAATGCTCTGATACACAAGTACCATGACGACGGCTGTGAAGTGATATACATACGGCACATTATTCAGAATCTGCCTACAAACCGATTGCTGTTCGGATACTCGATCGCCGGTACAGAAGGTGCAGAGCTATACAAAGGAGTCGATATAGTTTCGGAGTACTGCTTTGACAAACTTGTGGGAGATGCTCTTACAAATAAACAACTCAGAGAGCTGATTGATAAGAAAGGGATCAACACTCTTCATATATGCGGACTGGATGAATGCGGCTGCGTAACATCAACAGCACTTGGAGCTGCCAGACGAGGAATTAAGGCTGAGATACTAAGGAACGGAACCGTATCGGTATTTCCGGAGAAGAAGATTAATAAAGCTCATGAAAAATTAAAAAAAGCCGGCATTGTATTTATATAATCAAAAGAGCCTGGGAAACGGAAAAAGCTCCGTAGCCCAGGCCTATATCGTTTTAGGTATTCTGTCAGAGGGAAAATATCAGATATTCTCCAATAGTTTTATTATGGCTTTTGCGAATTCATCTGCTACTGAACTCTGGAACACACTGAAATTGAAATCCCATCCTGCTGCTTCATCAGCGGCGTCAGATACAGCACGGATAACAAGAAAAGGAATGTTGTTGAGATAGCATGTCTGTCCGACTGCAGCGCCTTCCATTTCACAGCAGAGGCCTCCGAAGTCATTGATTATCCGTTCCTTGGCAGCTTTGCCTGAAATGAACTGATCACCGCTGCAGATACGTCCTGAAAAAACTCTGACATCGGGAAGAGTCTCCTTAATTACTTTGCAGGCGGAATTAACGATATCCTTATCAGTAGGCAAAGCAACGAGTCCGGATAATATTTCACCCTTTGGGCTCCCAAGAGGAGAAACGTCGAAATCGTGCTGAACAACTTCGGTGGAGACTACTATGTTTCCAATTGTCACTTCGGGAGAGAGAGCACCGGCAAATCCGGTATTGATTATGAGGGAAACATTGTATTAACTGATGAGTATCTGTGAGCAGATAGCAGTGTTTACCTTTCCCATACCGCTCTTTACAATTACCACATCAGCGCCTCCCAGGTTGCCTTTGTGAAATACCATTTTTGCCATAGTCTCAGTTGATGAGACTTCAGTCTGTTCCAGAAGCTTCTCAATCTCTTCATCTATTGCTCCGATTATGCCTATGATCTTATTCATGATGTTTCCCTCCATTATCCTAAATTATTTACGATACCGATGGAAATGTAATTCTCTACTACCGCGCGGAAATCAGTGCCTGACTCACAGTCTTCATTATATATTCCGTCAACCTCGAGACGAACTCCGCCGTTCGGAAGGTCAGCAGTCTTTTTATATCTGTCACGGTAGAACATGCCGTGTGATACTGTTCTGTCACGAAGTATTCCACGGAAATCGGAGAGCGGGCATCCGGGGATATTTACATTGAAAATCTGTCCATATCCTAGCTTCTGTCCTACGAGTTCCTCAAGTATTTCAGGCAGGTATTTATCTGAGACCTCTCCGCACGAATTTGCTTCTTCTGATATTGCTATCGATAGACAGCCCTGGAATGCGCCTTCAAATGCAGCGCCGGCAGTACCTGAATACTGTATATCAGTTGCAACGTTGAAACCTGCATTTATGCCTGAGAGAACAACATCAGGTTTATGTGGCATAATGTTAAGGCAGCCTACTCTTACACAGTCACCTGGAGTCCCGCTGCATGAGAATGCTGAAATGCCTTCAACCGGGAAATCGTGGGGAAACACATCTACATGGCTGTGCAGCGAAATTGCGTGTGAAGCAGCGCTGCGCTGGTCGTCCGGAGCTACTACCCATACTTCACCGAGAGTTTTAGCGAGTGTTGCGAGCCGGATGAGTCCGTCTGCTTTTATTCCGTCATCGTTAACGATAAGTATCGAACGCATAAGTTTTTTATCCTTTCATCAGTGCTTTCCCAGCTGCCAGAAAGCTACTGCGCTTGCGGCAGCGACGTTAAGTGAGTCAACGCCGTGGGACATTGGAATCTTGATCGTGTGATCGCATTCGTCAATTGTTGAGCTTTTCAGTCCTTCACCTTCTGTTCCGAGAACAACAGCTAGTTTGTCTGCATCTGTTAGACGTGTATCATCTATGGTGATTGTATCACTTCGCAGAGCCATTGCCGCAGTAACAAATCCATTTCTTTTCAGATTGCGTATATATTCCGGTGAGGCACCGTCAATGTAAGCCCATGGTATCTGAAAGACACTTCCCATGCTAACTCTTACTGAGCGGCGGAACAGCGGATCGCTGGAGCCTCCGGTAAGAATTACAGCATCAAATCCGAGAGCTGCTGCGGAGCGGAATATCGCTCCGGTATTAGTCTGATTCATTATATCCTCAAGGAGCGCGATGCGGTTAGCTGTTTTCATGATGCTCTTAGCATCAGGAAGATCGCGGCGCTTCATTGCAGCAAGTATGCCCTGAGTGAGCTTGTATCCTGAAAGCTCTGTAAGTGTTTCGGAACTGCCATGAAATACAGGTATATTGCCACAACGTGAGATTATATCTTCAGCCTGTCCTGAAATATATTTATCTTCTATAAGAAGCGAGACCGGTTCATATCCGGAATCCATCGCTGTACGAATAACCTTCGGGCTTTCGGCGATAAATATCCCGTCACGCTTGAGCGAAAGCTCAGAAGTATCAGTGTATGGTTTCAGCTCCGGGAAATTAAGATCTGATATTTCTTTCAGTACTGCCATTTCAAACCTCGACTATGATATCGGTTTCGTCTTCATCAGGTGCTTCGAACATTGAGATGAACTTGGCTTTCAGTCCGTCGTCAACGAAGTAAGCATCAGAACGTCCGTCCAGGACCTCGGCGTTGCGCTTTTCTATTCGCCGTGACCATTCGTCATCTGATATGTACAGATAATGAAGTTCACATTTTACATTCTGTGAAGAGAAGAAGCTTTTGGCATTTTCACGTTCAGAGTGTGACCAGAAGCCCTGATCGAGTATAACATCGGATCCGGAGTTTACGATCTCAGCTGCCTTCCGGAATAAGTAATCCTTGGAACGGCGTACATATTCATCATGCATTTCGCCAGTTTCTTTTCCAAGCAGTGTGATCATCAGTTCATCCACAGAGAGTATCACTGCATTGAGCTCATTTTTTAATCTTGCAGCGTAAGTCGATTTTCCACTACAAAGCTTTCCGCATAGCATAATGATTTTTGCCATGTCGCACCTCCCAGCTGAATATCACTTTTTCAGAAAACATTACGGGCGCACTTTAATGTGCGCCCGAGAGCATCATGCCAATCTTAGATCTTATCTTCTTTTGCCGCGAAGTTCTTTAAGTTTAGCGGTTGGGTCCTCAGCTTCCATAAGAGCCGAACCGATAATTACTGCATCAACTTTTGCTTCACGGAGACGTTTAATTTCTTCAACAGTTGATATACCGCCTTCAGCAACATAGATTACATCACTCGGAACAGTATCTCTGAGGCGCAGACATCTTTCAGGGTCTATATTACAGTCTCTGATATCGCGGTTATCAACAGCTATAATACGTGCTCCTGCATTGAGGGAACGTTTGATGTCTTCTTCAGTAACTGTCTCCATCAATGCGGAGATACCAAGAGAATCACATACCTTTATGTATTCACGGAGTTCATCATCATTCAGGAGCCCAGGGATCATCATTACTGCTTTTGCGCCAATTATCTTTGTTTCGTATAGCATATACTCGTCAATAATAGCTTCCCTGCGGAGGCACGGTACAGATACCTCATTAACCACGATACGAAGATGATCACGACACCCAAGGAAATAGTTGGGTTCAGTAACTACAGAGATACAGTCAGCGCCAGCATTTTCAAAATCATTTGCCAGTTCAATATAATGATGTCCGGTAGGGAAAACACCTGTAATCGGCATTCCTTTTTTGCATTCGGCAATGAATGAAAGTCCTTTTTTTGAGAGTGCTGTTTCAAAATCAAAAGTTTCATCCTGCATTGAAAGAGCCATGTATTTCATTTCGTCAGCCGAAATAAGTTTTTTTGAGTTTTCTACTCGCTCACGTGACGCAGCTACCAGAGTATCGAGTATGTTCATAATTTATCACCTGTTATCGTTATTATTATTGTTGTTTAGATATTCAGAGAGAGTTTTTTCTGCCTCAAGAAGGGCAAGTAGGGAGTTAAGCTGGTTATTGAGTCTTGATTTTTTCTCTTCTGTCATTTCAGAATCTGTCACAGTAAATACGTATCCTGTATCCTTGGTTATAAGTCTTATCTCATTTGTCGTTTCTTCGAGGTCTCCGATAAAACTCTTGAAGCTCTTCGGATAATCAAACAGAATCAGATAAAACTTATCAGAGGGATCTTTTTCATCGTGCATGACACAAAGACAGCCCTCGGCTGAAAGGAGTTTCAGATGCTCGTTCCATTCGGGGGTGTTTTCTGAAAGATCGGCGATACGGGTGAGCTTTGCCCGTGGTATTATCCTTATACATTCGGGCATAGATCTTTCCTCCCAGTGTTTTCCTCAAAAAATAGCTATGTTGCTATTGTAGCACGATGAGACGCCAATGTCAAGAGAAATTCCGACAATATCCATCATGTATGTTCAGTTTTACTTTTCTTAATACAAAATTCAGAAAAAAATATAGGAAAAGACTTGAAAAAATCCTTTAAATAGTGTACAATATATTTGTGTTGTAATGATCGTTACGATTTTAACAACCTATGAAATTCGTATATTTTTTTATGAAAGGACGTCATACCAATGGCAGGATTAAACAAGGTGACTGTAGAAGACATCAACGTAAAGGGCAGAAAGGTGCTCGTAAGAGTAGATTTCAACGTTCCTATGAAGGACGGCGTTATCACAAACGACAACCGTATCCAGGCTGCACTTCCCACTATCAACAAGCTTGTTGAGAATGGTGCAAAGGTAGTTCTCTGCTCACACCTCGGCAAGCCCAAGAACGGACCAGAGGCTAAGTTCTCACTTGCTCCCGCTGCTGCAAGACTCGGTGAGCTTGTAAACACAAAGGTTACATTTGCTGCTGATGACACAGTTGTAGGCGAAAATGCTAAGAAGGCAGTTGCAGCAATGAACGACGGCGAGATCGTTGTTCTTGAGAATACACGTTTCCGTGGCGATGAGGAGACAAAGAATGGTGAGAAGTTCTCAAAGGAACTTGCAGATCTCGTTGATGGTGAAGTATTCGTAATGGATGCATTCGGTTCTGCTCACCGTGCTCATGCTTCAACAGCAGGCGTTACAGCTTTCGTTAAGGAAACAGCTGTAGGTTACCTCATGCAGAAGGAGATCCAGTATCTCGGAAACGCTGTAGAAGTTCCTGAGAGACCATTCGTTGCTATCCTCGGCGGCGCTAAGGTTGCTGACAAGCTCAATGTTATCTCAAATCTTCTTGAGAAGTGTGATACACTTATCATCGGCGGTGGTATGGCTTATACATTCATCAAGGCTCAGGGCGGCAGCATCGGTCTCTCACTCGTAGACGAGGAGAAGCTTGATTACTGCAAGGAGATGCTTGCTAAGGCTGAGAAGCTCGGCAAGAAGATCCTTCTTCCCGTTGATACTGCTGTTGCAGCTTCATTCCCTGATCCTATCGATGCTCCTATAGATGTTGAGTTTGTTGACGCTGACAAGATTCCTGCTGACAAGATGGGCCTTGATATCGGACCTAAGACAGCTGCTATCTTCGCTGAGGCTGCTAAGTCTGCAAAGACAGTTGTTTGGAACGGACCTATGGGCGTATTTGAGAACCCGACACTTAAGAAGGGCACAGTAGCTGTTTGTGAGGCTCTTGCTGAGGCAGACGCTACAACAATCATCGGCGGCGGCGATTCTGCTACAGCTGCAATCCAGCTTGGTTTCGCTGACAAGATGAGCCACATCTCAACAGGCGGCGGTGCTTCACTTGAGTACCTCGAAGGCAAGGTACTTCCTGGCGTAGCAGCAATCGCTGAAAAGTAATCATATTAAAAATAGGGCGAATATATCATTCGCCCTAATTCAATGAAAAGGAGCTGATCGTAATGGAATACATAAAAAAGTTTAAGGAAGAAAATGGTGAAAAGGTTTTTCTGTATGTTGTGATTGCCTTTTTAGCCGGAATTATTATTGGATTCATGTTTTCTCCAATAAAAAAGGGCATTGCGGTCGGCAGCCACAATGGTTCCAACAATAAGTTCAAGAATTCGAACAACGTTGAGAACATGAATGATAAAAAGCGCAAAAAATTATTTAGAAAGTGCAGATAAGGAGTTAATACCCATGAACAAGTCATTAAGAAAAGCTATTATCGCTGGTAACTGGAAAATGAACAAGACACGTCCCGAGGCTAAGGCTCTCCTCGAGGCTATCAAGCCTCTCGTAGCTAACGCTGACGGTAAGATCGAGGTTATCGCATGCGTACCTTTCACAAACCTTGAAACAGCTATCAACACAACTGCTGGCAGCAATGTAAAGATCGGTGCTGAGAACGTACACTTTGAGAAGAGCGGCGCTTTCACAGGTGAGATCTCTGCTGACATGCTCACTGAGCTTGGTGTTGAGTATGTTGTTATCGGTCACAGCGAGAGAAGACAGTATTTCGGTGAGACAGACGAGACAGTCAACAAGAGAACAGTTGCTGCTCTCGAGGCTGGACTCAAGCCAATCGTTTGCGTAGGTGAGCTCAAGTGGGAGCGTGAGTGCAACATTACTGAGGAAGTTATCGCTCGTCAGATCAAGCTTGATCTCTGGTCACTCACAGCTGAGCAGGTTAAGAATGTTGTTATCGCTTATGAGCCTGTATGGGCTATCGGTACTGGTCTTACAGCTACTCCTGACCAGGCTGAGGAAGTTTGCGGATTCATCCGTGCACAGCT
>JAGCYM010000016.1 GCA_017960805.1 Ruminococcus sp. | reverse complement strand
TGGCTGTGAGCTCTTCCTCTCGCTTTTTTGCTGCGTATTCTGCTTTCTGTTCAGCATTCATCTTAGCAAGCTTTGCAGCCTCTTCCTGTGCAGCGTCGAATTTCTTCTGCTGCCTTGCCAGCCGCTCAGATATCATCTTATCGACTTCCTCCTGAGTGAACGTCTTGCCGGTAGGAGCAGGATTGTTGTTCGACTGCTGCTGTCCGTCTCCCTGTGGCGCTGGATTTGGATTCGGATTTGTTGTACCGCCGTCTGCCGAAGCTGCTGCTCCTGCTGGCTGTGTACCACCGTCGCCATCTTCAGCGAAAAACTGCATTGGGATTCTTAACATATTAATACCTCCATTTAACGTCTGAGTTGACGAAATCCGTTTAAAGCCCGTCGGCTCTTGGTGCTCATTGCGGTTCATGCGCCGTATCTGAGCATATGTCCCCGACATTATTGTCGGGAACTTGTCTTATACGATTTTCCAGTCTTCTGCAAGCATATCAGCCTGAGAAGCAAGCCAGCCAAGCTGCACGCCTGAGGTACCAACAAAAGCAATAGCCTTATTGCCTATAGCGCTATGATCTGCGTTGACTGTGTAGCCATCAGCGTTGGTATAGCTTATATTTGAAGCAATCTCGATATACTGGTTCTTACCGTTCCAGCCTTCACGAGCTGCCTTATGTCCTCTTTTGATTGCATCAATTGCCTGTCCGAAATCCATTAGATCACTCCTTTTTCGATAAAAAAAGAGCGTGATTGACCTAAATCAACCACGCTCGGCTCTTATATCTCAACGCTTAGAGATACGTTATTTAAATATTCCTGTTTCTGTTATTGCCAGATTGCTGTGAAGCATAGCGTCCTCGATGTGAGTTAATGCAATGCTTTTCTCTCTGCAGTTCGGGAGCTTGTCAAGCAGCTCCTCAACAGCAACCAAGCCTTTACGAATTTCTTCGCTTAATTCGATTTCTTCTGAATTGAATTCACGTCTGGTGTACATTACTTAATTTCCTTTCTGGTTTCTTGAATTATCTTAATTCCGTCTTTACACGGAATAAGCTCAATGCGATTGCCCTGATTAAGTACTTCCAGTATTTTATGAAGCTGGTCAGGGGAAAGTGTGTATTCACTCATTACTTTTTCCTTTTCGGTATCTTTTCATCACTATAATCGCCACTCTGAGCCTTACTGAGCTCGATCTCTGCAGGTGTGACTCCAGGAGCAGGAACCTCAGCAGGTTTGCCCTTGACCGGAGTCGGCTGTGTCAGTGGTTTCTTTGCTTTCTCATAAGGCTCGATGTATTTCTTGTACCATTCATCATATTTCATTGAAGCAGGTACCTTTATCGGCTTGCCATCCTTGTCTCTGGCTGTTCTGATAGACGGATTTCCGTCCTCGAAATGCGGAATAGTGGTAGAACGACAATTCGGATGCATGGCCGGAAGGTTCTTTCCCGCCTGTGCATCTTTGACCTTGAAGATCTTACCGTCCAGCTTCTGGCATTCCGGAGAAGTACGAGTGTCCAGAGTAGCGACAAACTCATACTCTTCGATATCGAGCTCCTTGTAAGCAAGCTGTTCGGCCTGATTTGTGGCGTATGTGGTCTCAGTACGTATAAGCCGCTCGGCATTATAAGAGAGCGTGTCGAACTTCTGAGCCACCTTTTTGGAAGTCTTATAAATGCTCTCGCCTGTGACAGCTGCTTCGGTAAGGACCTCGCGGAGCTCCTCAGCAACCTTGTCAGTGTTTGCCCATATCCGCTTGCTGTAGTTCTTACCAGACCAGTCTTCATTGATGATCTTGTTTACCAGCCTGGGATTGATCATAGCAAAAGCCGGCTGCTCTCCAATGCCTTGAGCCACATCGAATATAGTGTGATAGTAGGCTTCAGGAATAATGGACTTAAGAAACTCCGTCGCCGAATTAAGGGATATACCATAAGCTTCCTTAAACTGCTGCTCTGCGTTGATCAGTAAAGCATTGAGCCGCTTCATTCTGTACTCATAAGCGAGAGTACCCTCACCGCCTATATTACGGAGTATCTTTGCCATTTCGGAAGTAACGTACTGCTTTACCTCACGATAAGCACGGCCTATCACCCTGGCTTCATCAAAAGCCGATGCCGTGTACTTATCCATACGCCTGTTGGCTCTATTTATCCAGTATCTCTCATTCTCAGTCATTTATCATACTACCGGGGCAGTGGCCATAACATAGCGTTCGTCCTGCTCCTGCCTGCGCTCCTCTGCAGCTTTCTTTGTTTCTTCCTCAGGATCCTCGACGAAAGGCAGCTGAGCCACTAAGGTCTCATTGCTGCATATTCCCTGAAGATTGCTTATAACCTGAGCGATCTCAACAAGGTTCTTCGGCAGGGAGTGTGTAATTGTAATCGTCATATCATCGATATCAATGCCAGGCATTCCCTTATCCTGCATAATTGCTGAAAAGAGCTCAACTCGCTCTCTGATGCCTTCCTTGATGTATCTTTCCTTAATCTTGGTTATCTGGTTAAGGCCGAGAAGCTTAAACTGCATAGCCACGCCGCTGACGTTGGAAGCAAAGTCCTTATCAGTAAGAGAAGGAACGCAGCTGAACTTATGGATATCATCTGCCAAGCTCTGACGGAGCAGTTCGTTGCCTTGCTGGTCAATCTGACGTGTCAGGAATTCAGCCTTGCCGTCTTCTGTCAGCTCCATAACACCATTTTTCTTGATACTACTATACTGCTCTGACTTCTCCTTGTCTGTATCGCCGAGGACCTGTCCGGTCAGCACAAGAACAGAATTGACAAAATTTTCGACATCGTCAACACGGTTGGACTGCTGACAATTATATGCATCGATAAGCGGAATAAGCTGCTCAAAGTCTCCCTGCCGCTCATTGTTGTTGTAGATCTCGATAAGAGTTACTGCCTTGAAAGGATTCGGTTCTTCAATGACTTCACCGTCCAGATCATAACTGGCGTTTACATCAAACCTGAGGATATTATCAGCTGTGCTGGCAATTACATTGAATCCGATGATTTCCTGTGTTTTTGTATCTCGCTTGTCGTAGTAGTTAACGCCTGCCATTTTCTTAAGCTCAACAGAGTTGTTATAAATGACAAACTCTGCGTCGGATGTGTGCTGGCGGTTTTTGGCGTTGGTGACTGCTTTGAGGACATATATACGAGCTCGTAAGCCACGCCAAAGATTGACTGGTATTTTGCATTGTCCATGTCCTGCACATCGGTCTGAGCGATCTTGTTCCACTCGATAAGTTTGTCAAGGTCCTGATCTTTTGATTGATAGCTGATAGGCTCACCGATCAGGTAGCCTGCCGCAAAGTCCGAGATATACTTGGCATAATTACAGACAACATTGTTACAAGGATCGTCTTCTCTGTATTTAGGCTTACGTTTCAGGATTTCATGCACACCTTCGTAATAAAGCTGCAGCTTTTCATATTTTGGTGCCATAGCTGTTCTGTGCATTTTTATGTATTCACATATAAGCTGAGGTGTCAGCTCAGCTGTCGAGTCCATTAAAAACGGCATAATAACACTTCCTATCGTCTTATATTCGATGTTCCGACCTTGCTTGTGACAAGGTGTGTAAATACAAAATATCTTAGAGCGTCCATGCAATGGTCGTTCTGCTTAATGACTTCATCGTCAATATCGTTCCTTGGATTTTCGGTATTGTTTTTAGGCTGCGGCTTCCAGCTGTATAAATAGAACTCTTCAATGGTGTGCTTGCAGCAGGGCCGGAATAGCAGCATACCCATATTGATGCGAACCATAGTCTCCTTGATGCCGTTCTTGACATCGTTCTTGGCATGAAATACAATGAATCCTCGTTTGCGTAGTGCAGCTATAAGAGAAGCCGCCGAAGGATCCACGATAACACCCTTGACAGAAATGCCGTCCAGGAAGCGCTCAAGATCGTCGCAATACTGTTCATCGGTCTTTTGCCGTATTGACTCACGTCCGGAATAGTAATACTCTTTCTCGCAGAGCCAGCGGCCGTCCTTTATTTTATGCCAGAGCAGGAACACGGTAGCGTTCTGGGTACCGTAGTCGCAGCTGACGTAGTAAGCCGGAAGCATTTCAAACTCCTCGGTGGTAACGTGCTGCTCTTCGCTGAATACGCTATATACAAGGCCCTCAGCGTTTACCCACTCGCCGCGGATATATCTGTCATAGTAGACTGTGCCTTCATATTCTCTTTTCAGATTGGCTACAAAATCAGGATCATTGAATGGGTTATCGTCAATCGTGTATTTCTGGCAATAAATGTTTGCATTAGAGTCAAGGAACTTCTTGAACCAGTGCAGCTTGCCTTCAGGGTTACAAGTCAGGTCTGCCATGCTGTAGCTTCGGTCGAGACGTGACTTCATCATGTCAAAAGCCTGCTGATTCCAGGTAACGACCTCATCACCATACAGATACTTGACACTTGCGCCTCGGAATACATCTACAGCTGTAACTTTGGAAGCTCCTAAGCAGTAAACTTCCTCGCCAAACATCTTGGCCTTATTTTCAGAGTTGATGCTGGTAACAAACTTGCTGCCCCAGATCTCCTGCATAGGCTCAATGATGTTTCGCATAAGCGTGCCTTTTGTATTTCCGAGGATAAATATTCTTCCAGGCTTACCAGCAACAGCTCTGATCCGCTTAGGAATGACATAATAATCCATGAAAGTTTTGCCGCTTCGAGTAGCGCCGGTCTTGACGTTCCAGCGGCAGTGTGCATTTCGGAAAAACTCCTGCTGCATAGGTGAGAACCGTAAGCTCATTCGTTCTCGACCTCTTCCTCGCCGATCTGACTAAGAACATCATCGAGCTTTTTCATGATCTCCTCGCTGTTGTCAGTCTCTATCTTATCAGTCATTCCGAGATAGTTCTTACAGTAGAATATATGAACCGCTGGGTTCTTCTGAGCCAGCTGCCAGCCTGCACGCCTAAGGCTGATTTTGCCGATGGATTTCTTTTTAGCAGAAATCTCCGCAAAACTCTGTTTATAAGTTCGCTTACACCATCGCTCAATTGTATCTGCTGAGCATTTTCCTAATTTATGTTCAAAGAAAGCTGTTACCTCGTCAAGTGTGCATTGTATGGCTAAAAGAGATTCGAAATCCTGCTGGTCAATCTCAATCCTCGGTCTGCCACCTGCCATTCAATCACCTCAATTCAGTTTAACCGCCTTTTCACCTGTAAACTTCTCCCATCTGTCAATAATGACATCAATATATTTCGGATCATACTCCATAACGTAAGCTGTGCGCTTGTTCTGTTGTGCTGCAATGATTAAGGTACCTGAGCCGCCGAACAGGTCAAGCACGCTGTCACCAGGCTTGGTATTGCATTGCATTTCGTAGTCAAATAGCAGGACCGGCTTCATGGTCGGATGTTCCTTTGAAGCTCTGGGCTTGTCAAAAAACATCACATCGCGCTCTTTGCGCTTCTTATACCACTTGTGAGCCGCTCCGTCCTTCCAGCCATACATACAAGGCGAAAAGCCTTCCTGCGGCTCCTGAACCGTTTCGTCAAGCGTTATGCCAGACAATACGCTCTCGTACTGGTGCTGAAAATCCTGCCTGCCTATAGTAGCGCTGTTCTTTACCCATATAAGCTGTTGCCGCACAATCAGTCCTGCCTCGGAGCAGGCTCCACGGAAGTTATAACCTTCGGTATCTGCATACCAAATGTGAAAAGTACAGCCATGTTTCAGAGCAAACTTTATATTCAGGAAAGCTTTTCTCAGGAACTGTCTGAATTCACTGCTTTCCATATTGTCGTTCATAATACTGCCTGCGGTACCTACATAATTCACATTGTACGGTGGATCAGTAAGAACCATATCCACCTGCACACCGTCAAGCAGCTTCTTTACATCTTCCTGTGAAGTGGAGTCACCACACATGAGCCTATGCCGGCCGAGCTGGTATATCTCACCGTGCTTCGCTTTAGGCTCAACCGGCAGAGGGGTATTATAATCGTCCTCGACAACCTTATCATCACCCAGAAGGCTGTCAAAGCCGAAATTAGTCATATCAAAGTCAATAATGCTTTCGATTTCCTTCGAGAGCAGCTCCAGGTCAAAGTCTGAATTCATGGTGAGCTTATTATGAGCCAGCATATAAGCTCTGCGCTGCTGGTCGGTAAGATCATCGAGCCTGATGATAGGTATCTCCGTAAGACCTAACTCCTTGGCAGCTATCAAGCGGCCGTGTCCTTCGATGATCTCATTGTCCTTCCAGACTGCAACAGGATCATTGAATCCAAAGTCCTTTATAGACTTCTTGATCTGCGCAATCTGCTCCTTCGGATGGAGCTTCGCATTACCTTCGTAAGGCTTGAGCTCCTCGATTGGTAGATAATCAATTATTAAGTTTTTCATAGTAGTGCGTTCCTTAGTACGTTTGAGTAGTGTGATTGGTAGTAAAATTAGTAGAAAATTGGTTGTAATAGCTGCATATACAGCAAACCGCCTCAGAGGGGGGCTGAGACGGTAACTGCATCACCTTAGGAGGTTTAATATTCAGCTTTGGTGCCCGGAGCAGGATTTACACCTGCACGGTGGTAGTGCAACATACCACCAGGTGGAAGCCGGGAAGGCAATGCCACCTGTGTCTATAATTTCACCATCCGAACAGAAGTGGGGAAGCATGTCCTACTTCCCCCAAGATTAAGAATATATCGTCGTAGAACAAAAGAAAGGAGACAATAATTTGGACCGGAGCAAGGCTCAACCTTATCAAGGAAACAGCAGTTCAAGCGTGTGTAAATAACTTCTGGAGCCTTGCGCCTATCCTTATCCTTATTCTATCACTTATTCTCATATTTTTCAATTCATAGAACAAATGAATATTAACGAGTTTTCCACATAGATTACTCGCAGTATCAATAAAATGATGTTGAATAATTGTTGATTTATCGTGATTTCTCATGAATTATGTCGAGGATCTCATTCTGCTCCTCAGGTTCTACGCCCAGAGAAGCAAGAGCCTCGCGTGTACCGCAGTCAGGGCAGATAAGAGTAACATTATCCACCCTGGATACTGCAGGCCGTTCTGTGAAGATCTGACCGCATTTTGGACACGCCATCTCAACAGTATTATCTTTCATAGTCTCACCACCTTTCAGGGAAGGACCGCCGAAGCGGTCCGTTATGCTGCGAACCTCCAAGCTGCATTTCCGCTGAGGTTCTTTGTAAGGAACTCTCTTGCTGTAGCGAACTCTGCACCGATAAGGCCGAGACGATTGAGCCATGTTCTCATTGCGAACTTCGGGTTCTCGTGCTGCTGTGGCTTGGAGCTTGCTGTCTTCTGATCCTTAGCCATCTGATTGAGAGCCAGGCAGAGCTGAATGTAGCTCTTGAGCTGTCCAGCGTGCAGGCCGTTTCTCTTGCCGTTTTCAGGCTTGTCGAACTGGAACAGTCTGAATTCTACAGTACCCTTTGTGAAAGTAGCGTGCAGGTTAAGCATGTGGTAGCGGCTGCTGTTGTAGTGGTACTCTCTGCCGCTGTCGCATCCCTGAGAGCTGTACCAGATGTCTGCGAGCTGAGCCATTGTTGTGGGCTTCTTGCCATTAAGCTGTCTGATGAACTCAGGATTAACTGTACGGCAATAGTTATTCATGCGGCTGCGGTCTATTCTGATAGCCTCTGCTATAAGTTGTTCGTGGCTTGCCATGATGTTGGCGAGTGTTCTTAAGCTTTGTGCTGTGTGGCCTTGTGCTCCGATGTGGATATGAACTCCAGCGCCTACGCCTGCATGGCTTATAGCTCCGGCCTTGCGGAGTCTGCGAATAAGCTCCTGGAGAAGTTCGATATCCTCATACTTAAGGATAGGAGTTACAAGCTCACACTTCTCATTCTCCGGACCTGAGATAGAAGTATCTCTCTGGAACTTCCACTCTCTGCCTTGCTGATCCCATGCGCTCCATGTGCAGTAACCATTGCGGAATGCTGTATCATTATAACGATCTGTGCCAAACAGATCTGCAGCGATCTTAGCTGCTTTCTGTCTTGTGATATGGTTCATCTCGACCTCAACACCGATTGTCTGTTCCTTCATTCTTGCTATCTGCTCAACTGTTTTATTATTCATAATCAAATCTCCTTCCGGGCTGTACCCTTATGTTGTGTGTATTATAGCTTACATACAGAGTTATTACAAGATGTATTAGTACCAATGTTTCTGGAATTTCTTAGTGTATATTTTAGTGTATATTTCGTTGTTTTAAGCTAATAGCAGAAGGAAAAACGCCACACAAAAACTGCATGGCGTTTATAGCTTATTTATCATCCTTAGTACCTGCCAGAAATGCAGCTATAAGGAATCCGATCACCGCGCCGAAGCATTGTGAGATCAAACTACTCATAATAATCTTCCTGACCTTTCCTGATCGTCTCGCGGAGCCGGTTGTTCATTTCATCTATGGTCTTCAGCTGCCGCCGAAGTGAGATGTTTTCCTCAAGGATACTGTTGAACCGTTCAAGAGTATCTTTCTGAGCGGTCTCGACTCCTTTGAGGTAACCTTCACGAAATGCCTGCTCCACTACGTCATTTGTTTGGAATTCTGTTTTCTTAATGTTTGTTGATTTTATGGCCTTCTCAAAAGCATCTGCCTCTGAGATCGCTTGTTCTCCTGCCCAGTTAAAAGGCATCTGTGTAAAGTCTGTCATCTCAATCCTCCTTAAATAATTGATGGTACAACTCATCGGTACCGGTAGGAATCTCTTCGCCGGTCTCAACATCCAGTCCCATCTGTGACCGCATTTCTGCTATTTTCATTTCGGCTATTCTGTTAGCCATGAGCAGGCCCAGAATGTAACCGACCAATGCCGAGCCTGCACATATAATTACAATTGCCATTTAATCACTCCAATCGTCGACCACAACACGGACATATAGCATTTTCATAAAACAAGTCATTTTCTGGCATATCAAAG
>JAGCYM010000015.1 GCA_017960805.1 Ruminococcus sp. | reverse complement strand
AGCTATCCTTCAGCTTTCGTTATAGTCAACTGATTTTATTATATTACACTATGTTTGCAATGTCAAGAATATTTAGTAAATAGGAGCGCTATTCATCTCCCACCTGTAGAGGTCGGAGACTTCTAGCGAAAAGAGGTTAAATACTGCTATTAAAGTGAATATATGGTATAATGTGTAAAAATCCATTCTTCAAGGAGGTCTTACCATGCTTGATTTCATAACGATAAACGAACACAGCAGTATCCGCATTGATGAGGAAAAAATAATCTATTGTGATCCGTACAACATCAGCGGTGCATCGCATGACGCTGACATTATTCTCATCACCCACAGCCATTTCGACCACTATTCTCCCGATGATATACGCAAGGTGATGAAGTCCGATACTATCATTGTCTGTCCGACCTCTGTGACCGAGCCGAATGAGCTTGGTCTGAACGTGAAGCAGGTCAAAGCAGGCGAGAAGTTCGAGTTCATTGGTATCAGATTTGAAGCTGTTCCTGCGTATAATATAGGCAAACCCTTCCACCCGAAATCAAACGGCTGGCTGGGGTATATCATTGAGAGTTCCGAACAGGGACGCATATACATCGCAGGGGATACAGATATTACTCCTGACAACAAACAGGTGAAGTGCGACATCGCGCTTATTCCTGTCGGCGGGACTTATACCACTGACGCTTCACAGGCCGCTGAGCTTGCAAATACTATCCGCCCGAAATATGCTGTCCCTATCCACTATGGAAATGTTGCAGGCAGTCCTGCTGACGGCGAAAGATTCCGCAAGGCTGTTGATAGTGGTATCGAAGTTATAATTAAGCTGTAAAACGTATTACTATTCATAACCGCAATATATAGTTCCTAATCATGTTGAGAAAGCTGTGACAGGTATGTCTTAATTTTATAAATCAGAGTGAAAAAACAGGAGGTCGTTTGTATGCCTTTCAGAATCATCAGAAACGATATTACAAAGGTCAAAGCCGATGCAATTGTAAACGCTGCGAATTCATCGCTGCTGGGCGGCGGCGGAGTCGATGGTGCAATACATCATGCAGCAGGTCCTGAACTTCTTGCAGAATGCAGGACTCTCGGCGGCTGTAAAACAGGTGAAGCAAAGCTTACTAAGGGATATGCTTTAAACTGTAAATATATCATACATACGGTAGGTCCTGTGTGGCATGGCGGAGACAGGGGGGAGGAAGAGCTCCTGCGTTAATGCTATAAGAATTCTCTTGAGCTTGCACGGTCAAATGACTGTGAGAGTGTGGCATTTCCGCTTATATCATCGGGCATATATGGCTATCCGAAAGATAAAGCGCTTGATGTGGCTGTGACTGAATTCAGAAGCTTTCTTGACGAAAATGAAATGGATATCACTCTCGTCATATTCGATAAGGATTCCTTTGAAGTAAGTTCTGGTATTGTCGGCGAAATTAGACAGTACATAAGCGATGCTTATGCAACTAAACGCGCTGATCATGACAGAAGGAACAGATACGGAGACACAGTTCTCGGTATGTATCATACTGCCGAAGCAGCAAAATCAAGCGGATTATTTGGCAGGAAAAAGGAAAGTAAAAAAGAATGCTCTGCAAATATCATGCTCGAAGAAGAAATTTGCTGCGAAACGACTACTGACCTTGAAACCATGCTGAAAACCCATGATGAATCATTCTCAGAAGCTCTGCTCCGTCTCATAGACGAAAAAGGCATGACAGATGTGGAGACCTATAAAAAAGCCAATATCGACCGCAAGCTGTTTTCTAAGATACGCAGCGATACGAACTACAAACCAAAAAAGCAGACAGCCGTCGCTTTTGCTGTAGCACTTGAACTGAATCTTGGTGAAACTGAAGAACTACTGAAAAAAGCAGGATTTGCCCTGTCAGACAGTCTGAAGTTTGACATTATAATCCGATATTTTATCGAGCATAACAACTATAACATATTCGAGATAAACGAAGCACTGTTTGCTTTTGACCAGAGTCTCATAGGTTCATGATTTGTCGCCTTTGAAGCGACCAAAATACCTCCGTGATGATGTATACTGTAATTACAGTAAAGGAAACGCGAAAGCGGTTCCGAAAAAACATCAAAACGGAGGTATTATTATGAAAAAGAATCTGACTGAACTGGTATTTATCCTTGATGAGAGCGGCTCAATGAGCGGACTTACAGCCGATACTATCGGCGGCTTCAATTCACTTATAGCAAAGCAGAAAAAAGAAGAAGGCGAGGCACTTGTTTCAACTGTATTCTTCAGCAACAGTTCCAAAGTGATACATGACAGGGTGAAGCTGGAAGACGTTCCCAAGCTTACAGACAGGGAATATGTTCCATCAGGCTGTACGGCGCTTCTTGACGCAGTGGGTGACGCGGTTCATCATATTGCCAATATCCATAAGTATGCCCGTGAGGAAGATGTTCCAGAAAAGACGCTGTTTGTAATTACAACGGACGGTATGGAAAATGCCAGCAGAAAGTACAGCCACAAGGACGTGAAAAAGCTCATCGAAAGAGTGCAGGAGGAAAAGGGCTGGGAGTTCGTATTCCTCGGAGCTAATATCGATGCAGCTGAGACAGCAGGCTCTATCGGTATCAGCGCAGAGCATGCGGTTGACTATCACGCTGACTGCTGTGGTACAGAAGTCCTTTACGAAGCCGTAGGCTGTGCTGTAAGCAGTATAAGAGCTGAAAAAGGGCTCAACAAGGCATGGAAACGTTCTGTGGAAGCTGATAATAAACGCAGAAAAAAAGGTGTAGTTTGATGTAAATGATCATGCTCATATAGAAGTTTTCCAAGAACTAATATGAAAAAAACTATATAGTTGGGTATAACAATAAAACAGGAAGATACTTCATTTTGAGGTATCTTCCTGTTTTTTTGATTATTTTTTAAAACTCTATGGACAAATAGTAACGCACATGCTGTAATTGCATACATAATGTCAACATCCGATATCTATAGTTTCTGATGTGAGAGCTTTTCATTTATAATAAAAATATGTAAGAAACAAGT
>JAGCYM010000114.1 GCA_017960805.1 Ruminococcus sp. | reverse complement strand
GACGCGAGCGTGGAATGGATACGATTTCTAAGCTTTATACAACTTCTTTTCCAGTATCCCTATTTCCATACATACTGATTATACTTGACTGCACTGCAAAAGCAGTTTTCGGCTACATCTCATTCGGTAGGATACTCTACGGCCTTGAAGCTATCCAAAACAGGCTTCTCTTTATATGGTTCTACGTTTTCTGCTGTATCTTCCCTATCTTGCCGCTTCTAGCTTATTGGCAATTCATATACATCATCAGTCTTATCCGTACGAAGGTAGCCACAAAAAGGAGCTGATACTATGAATAGAAGGATACCACAACAGATGAAGCTAGCATATGCACTCGTACTCTTTCCTGTTGCAGTGCTGCTACTTTGGTGCACATATGCAGCTTTATACGGATACAACTACGACTTTATCCCCAGCCTCGGCAATGATAAACTCTCCTACGGCTTAGATGGAGTATCTGAAGTGCTTGATGCATTTACCATATGTGTCATCTGTACTCCTTTCATGTGGATAGGAGCGATAATATGGATATTCACGAGTCTCCACTTAATAGCGAGAGGCATTGCATACATACGAACCAGTAATTTCGATATGTCACAACGCGCACAGGACATTTTCATCGCAGCAGCTTCGCTGATGGACGTGATGTTTATCTTTGGTATTATCAGAGTGCTCTGATAAAGGATCTCATATGAATTGTTCAAATTATATTATTGCAACACCTTTCTTGTTATTTCCAGATTTTCAGTCCATTAAATATTAAGTAATACAGACTATTATTTTTCAAGTTGCCTATTTATCTTTCTTAATGACAATAATCAGTGTTTACATCGCCGACTGTTTTTTAATTCTATTGAAAGGAAACATAACTATGAAGAATGAAGATAACTATATGGAATATGAAGAAACCTCTAGAAATGATAATGACACATATTATCCGCCTAATCCTGAACAGATAGTATTTTTTGCACTTGCTGTAATATTTGATATTTTCTCAATTATTTTTATAATGGCATTTTTTTTTGATGTCCCAAATCTTGATTACCTGCTTTACGGAGAAGTAGGCCCTTCCTACTCTATTTCCAACAGATCCGCCGATTATTTCCTTGCCTCTTTTATCGTAAACTCTGTTCTTATGGTTATTACATATATAAGCAGTGTCTATAGCATTGTGTTCATTTCCAAATACATAATTCCCTTCTTTTCACGAAAAAAGAAATAGGGTCCCTTACCTTCCTGTAGCATTGATTGTGATATGATGCATGTATTCATCTCTATAATGGTACTATGAAAGGAAGTGCAACAATGAAAAAAATACATATTCCTCGCCCTTCCGAAAGGGCAACCATAACCCTTGCAATATCGTTTATAGGCGCTGTTTTCAACGGCTTATGCTCATATATTCTGCTTGACAGATACTACAATACCCAGCCCGAACACTGCCGCACACACATAGAGGAGTACGCCAAAGAGATAGATAATTGGGTCGATAACTGGCTCACAGGCTCAGTCGTTGGAATTCTCGCTACCGCATTCCTTGGCTATATCGTTATCTACCTGTTATGGTACATCGGCTATCGCATAACAAGAGACAAATAAAAGGTCTTAACAATTTTTCTTCGCTTTCCTGAAAAACAAGCTCTCCTATGTCGGGGAGCTTGTTTTGTTAAATTATAAAAATATGTAAAGTACACTTGACAAGAAATGTAAAGCGTGCTATACTATAGTCACAGTAGAAGTAAAGCAAGCTTTACATGGGATGGAGGTCATGCTATGAGAGAATTCATAAATGCAGCTTTGCCATGGGTGATCTTGAGTACAGCAATAGCTGTCTTCTTCACTTATTGTAATCCTGATTCAGAACTGAAATATGAAAATGCTACTGAAAAACACGGACAGGAGGACAACAGTGAAAAATAGAATACAAGAACTGAGAAAATCACGAAAAGTTACACAGCAAGAACTTGCGGATGCTCTTTCAGTAACACGCCAAACAATAATTTCGCTCGAAAATGGGAAATACAATGCATCGCTAACTCTCGCCCATAAAGCTGCGCAGTTCTTCGGTGTTACCATAGAGGAACTGTTCATTTTCGAGGGTGAAGAGAACTTATAAAGGAGAATCACTATGGAGAAATTCAAAAAAATGCAAAAAATAAAAACCGCCGCAATTGGAGTGCTTGCAATCATTTCTGTTGTGGGAGCGCTGTTTTTCAAGCTGTTAGGCAGTCAGTTATTCGGTATGAGTAACGAAGCAAAAAGTAACAGCGCATTCCTCTGTTTCATAGTATTTCTCGTGGCAATACTGGCATTCGGATTGCACTTTATAACGCTCAAAAACGAAAAAGAACTCAGGAGAACATATATAAAACAAACTGATGAAAGGCTCCTACAAATCAAAGCATAATCTTCAAATCTTACATTAAATATCATTATAGGGGCTCTTTATGCAGGTATTATATATACTAACACGATTGATAATAATACCATAGGCAAGTTGCTTTTACAGCTCCTCGTCGCAATACTAATATTGAGAGGTTTAGTGTCGTATATTTACACTAAACTGATGTAAACTGGAAAAAGGAGAAAAATATGGAAGAATTCAGAAAAAAACTACAGAAAAAAGCTATCGCAGCAGCAATTATCTGCCTGCTCGCACCTACTATTCTCATAACCTTGCAGATAATAACCAAGCGCGACGTTGATACCTTTGGAAGCGCTATATATGGTGCTTTCGGCGGTGTGATGACTGTTGCTGTATTCAATCTCGTGCGTATGCTCTCAGCCATAAAGAGCGAGGAGAAGCTGAAAAGGCTATATATCGCTGAAAAAGACGAGCGCAACATCTTGATAGGCAAGCAGACCTGCACCGCCTCTCTGCTCATAGTAGTTACAGGAATTGCCTTTGCTGCGCTGATTGCCTCGTATTTCAACATCACTGTCAGCCTTACGCTGGGAGCTGTTGTACTGTTCATCGCGCTCGTGCTGCTCGGCGTGAGAATTTACTACAATAAGACGATGTAAGGCGAAAAAAGGAGAAAAAATATGGAAGAATTCAGAAAAAAACTCAAAAACCGCGCAATGATACTGTTACTGCTCTGCTGCTTTGCGCCTATTCTTTTCGTAACTCTTTGGTTTATCACAAAAGGAGCAAGTGATTTCGCTCAGGGGCTCTCTATGGGCATTCTTACAAGCATTGAATTTTGCTCGATAGTAGGGCTTGTAGAGGCGCTTGTTCTGCTCCGCGACGAGAAAAAGCTCAAGGAGAAGTACATTGCTCTCACTGACGAGCGAAACAAGGCTATAGAAAAGGAAACTGCCTCGAAATTCCTGCCCGTTTCTACTTATGCTATAGGCTTTGCTGCCGTTATTGCGGGCTTCTTCGACATCAGGATATGTATGACGCTGACTGCTGTGCTTATGTTCAACCTGTTCGTCTTTTTAGCGCTGAAAGGCTACTATATGAAGAAGATGTAATAGCCCTTTCGGGCATTGTTTTGGCGGGCGCACGGAATGCGCCCCCTACATTTGGTACATCACAAAAAAGCTCCCCGAAATTTCGGGGAGCTTCTTTTAGTTGTGTATTAGAACTTCTATGCTAATAATTACTTCTCAGCAAGCTTTGTGAGGTAAGCGTAACGATTTGTTGCATTCTCCTCAGCCTTCTGGAAGAGTTCCTTAGCACGATCAGGGAATGAACGTGTAAGAGCGCTGTAACGAGCTTCGTTCATGATGAAGTCCTGATAAGACTCTGTAGGAGCCTTGGAATCAAGCTGGAATGGGTTCTTGCCCTCAGCAGCCAAACGAGGATCATAACGGAAGTTGTTCCAGTAACCGCACTTAACAGCCTTTTCCATCTCAGCCTGACAGTTAGTCATACCGCCCTTGATGGAGTGCATCTCACAAGGAGCGTAGCCAATGATGAGTGATGGGCCCGGATAAGCCTCAGCTTCCTTGATTGCCTTGAGAGTCTGATTCATGTCAGCACCCATAGCGATCTGAGCAACATAGATGTAGCCATAGCTCATAGCGATATCAGCAAGACGCTTCTTTGCGATTGCCTTACCAGCAGCTGCGAACTGTGCTACCTGACCGATGTTGGAAGACTTGGAAGCCTGTCCGCCTGTGTTGGAGTAAACCTCAGTATCGAATACCATGATGTTTACATCTTCACCAGTAGCGAGAACGTGGTCAAGACCACCGAAACCGATATCATAAGCCCAGCCGTCACCGCCGAAGATCCAGATGGACTTCTTGGAGAGGTAGTTCTTGTTTGCAAGGATATCTGCACACTTATCGCAATTGTCAGCACACTTCTCGAGCTCAGCAACGAGTGCAGCAGTTGCAGCTGTATTCTTTTCACCGTCATTGATTGTTGCAAGGTATTCATCAGCAGCAGCCTTCATCTCAGAGGATGCCTTATCGCTTGCAGCAACTTCCTTGACTTCCTCAATGAGTCTCTCACGGATTGCCTTCTGACCGAGATACATACCGAGACCGTGCTCAGCGTTGTCCTCGAACAGTGAGTTTACCCATGCAGGACCGTGGCCGTTTGCATCAACGGTGTATGGTGAAGTTGCAGCAGGACCGCCCCAGATTGAAGAACATCCTGTTGCGTTGGAGATGTACATTCTTGAACCGAAGAGCTGTGTGATGAGTCTTGCATAAGAAGTTTCAGCACAGCCTGCGCATGAACCTGAGAATTCAAGAAGTGGCTTCTTGTACTGGCTGGAGAT
>JAGCYM010000113.1 GCA_017960805.1 Ruminococcus sp. | reverse complement strand
TTCAGAAAGACTCTTGACTTCTGTGAGGCTGGTGATAACGTTGGTGCTCTTCTCCGTGGTATCACAAGAGATCAGGTTGAGCGTGGACAGGTTCTCTGTAAGCCAGGCTCAATTCACCCACATACAAAGTTCTCTGGTCAGGTTTACGTTCTGAAGAAGGAAGAGGGCGGCCGTCATACTCCTTTCTTCAACAACTACAGACCTCAGTTCTACTTCAGAACAACTGATGTTACTGGTGTTGTAACTCTTCCTGCTGATAAGGAAATGTGCATGCCTGGCGATAACGTAGCTATGGACGTAGAGCTCATCACTCCTATCGCTATCGAAGAGGGACTCCGTTTCGCTATCCGTGAGGGTGGTAGAACAGTTGGTTCAGGCGTTGTTACAAAGATTAACGAATAATCTATAACGCTAGATAGATTAAAGCCCGTTCCGAAAGGAGCGGGCTTTTTATAATTATTTAGATTTTTTGAATGCTGAGATATCTATGGTTTTCATTTTTTCTTTGAAAATAGAAGCCATAGTCTTCTTGCCTTTTTCTGTGCTCAGGTCATCGATGCTCATTTCACCTTTGAAAACCAGTTCCATAACGCCGATATATGCTTCGCCTAATGCAGCGGTTATAACACCGGCTGTTCCGGCAGATATGGCACCGCCGGCAATAGTACCGACCCCTGGAATCAATTTCATTAAGGTTGCTACAACGGTTTTTCCAAGAACTGTAGCACCTCCGGTGCCTATTGTTGAAGAAAGAAGTGCGGTGATGATACTCTTATTGACATCAAATCCGAAGATGACAGTAATTGAAGCGATCATCGTTATCTGTGTCGGAATAAGCATAACACAGTCAGTCAGCGGGATCGGTGCAGCACCTTCACCGACTGCGGCAAGAGAAGCAGTTGCTACAACTGCCTGTGCTTTAAGTTTTTTTGATTTTAAAGATGCTATCTGCACGTTCTGAAGGGTATCCATTAATTCATCAGGAAGAGCTTCTTCCATAACATGGATGAGTGTATCCAGACCGTATGATTTGATAGTGCCAATATCATCAATTTCGTAATCTTCTGCAAGAACAGGTACAACCTGAATTATATCAAGATTTTCGTCGAGGAGCATCTTTTTAAGTTCCTCGGCTTTCTTTTTTGAAAATGACTGAGTAAGTACTATTATAATAGGTACCTGGGTAATCTGGTTTTCATTTGATAATTCTCTGAGCCATTCAAGTTCGTGTGGCTCAATCCTGTTAGAAGCTGTGTTGATGCAATACCAGATACAGTGAATAGGATCATTTACATCACGGGATGCAAGACTTTTTCTTATAGTATCAAGTATTTCGTTTTTTACTTCAGTTTGAACATCTTTTCCAAGCTCAAACCCTCTAGTATCGTAAATAGTAAGAGGTACATTTTTCTTGGTAAGCTTTCTCATGTGAGAAGTTACAGGCTTCCCAATACCGGTTTCAGCTAGGTTGTCACGAAAAACAGAATTAATCAGTGTGCTTTTTCCGACACCAGTTTTGCCGGCAACAATAATATTCAGCCTTTTTAGATTCTTAATTTGTTCAGATATAGTATCTATAGCATTTTGAGCTAGTTTAGAAATATCTATTTCCAATCTTTAATCCTCCGATTTATGCTTTTTCAAAAAGTTCCGTACCAACACCGCAGATAGGGCATGTATAATCTGGCGGGAGTTCGTTTCCCTCAAATTCATAACCGCAGACTGTGCAGCGCCAGATTGTCTTGCCGTCATTGGTTTTGCCAACAGGAATAACTTCTTCCTTAATATTTGAAGATGTGACTTTTTCAAAATCTGAAGCAGGATGCTTGCAGAGCGGGCAGATGAAATCTTCTGGTAGTTCTTCACCAACATATTCATATCCGCATATTGTGCATCGCCAGATAGTTTGTCCATCAGAAGTTTTTCCTACTTCCTGAGGCTTTGGTTTGATATTGCTCTGATAGTATTCATAAGTAGCCGAAGGTGAGTTGCTCAGAACTTCCATATCAGTTACATCTGCGATGAACATGGTGTGCGTTCCAAGATCGATCTTCTGAACTACCTTTCCGGAAATATATGCGTTAGTGCCTTTCGTAATATAGAATAAACCATTAGTGCCTCGCTTGCAGTCGGTAAAATCAGCGAACTTATCAACATCGATTCCGGATTGGAATCCGAAGTGCTTGAATAAAGAGAAATCTGAATCATTACTGATTACAGAGGCGGTAAAAATACCAGAGAGGTCAATCATATCATGTGTCAGATTCGATTTTTTTACAGTAATGCTTACACGATTCGGTTCAGAAGTAACCTGAATGAGTGTATTGGTTATACATCCGTTATCTTTTCCAGATAACTGGGATGTGACCACAAATAGTCCGTAGCTTATTTTGTACATAGCTTTCTTATCCATAATCATACCCTCCTTGTATAGTATTAGTATACATTAAGTTTAACAGAAACAACAACTGTTGTCAATGGTTTTCTGTAAATAATGGTGAGAGGGGAGTGGACAAAATACGGATTGAATAAAGACAATGGTCTTCTGTGTTGATACGATATTAAAATCTAAAGAAATGTTGATACATTATGTTGAAATTAGCACAAAAAATACATGAGGTTAGCTCTTGCATAGTTTTTTTGTGTATGTTAAAAATGACAAATGAATTAAGGTGCCCGTTATTGACTCTTTAGGTGACAATAAGCTCAAAATTTGTTCGGTCGGTTCAAGAATTGTATGTACCATTCTATTGATACATACAATTTGAGTGTAGGAGGTGTGAGGGAAAACCGCGAAATAGTACAACTAGATTGAGATTTTTTTAACAGATGGGTATAAAAAAATTATATACTAGTCAATTGATACACATATATTGACAGATAATCTTTCGGTGTTCGTTAAATCAATTACCGCTAATAACCCGCAAAGGTCTAAAGTGCGAAAAATCCTGTCAAATTGTAGCTTAGAAGGTCATATGACCACTTTGTGCAATGTTAACAGTTTTTGAATTGGATTTTCTTGAATGTACTATTTAGTAAATACTTGAAAACACATGTACATTATGTTATAATATAAGTATTAAAAATGGGCATTCTATGTCAACGTGTATGTACAAATATGGTTGACGAAGGCAAATTTTTAGAAATATGATATAGAAAGGATGGGAATTGATCATGAGAAAATCATTCGGCAAACGTTTGATTAGTGGCGTTACCGCGGCTCTTACCGCTGTAATGATATTTCCAAACGTGATGCCAACTTCCATGGCTGGCGAAACTGCTGATATCAACAGCGCCAAGACCATTTTCTCGTTGGATCGAGAGGGAGCGCTCAAAAAGGCTTCCCAGGCAGGTCCGGGAATGGGTCCAGGCGTGATGCCGGGATTCGGTACAGGCAATTACAAGTATGTCGATGAATTGTTTGCACAGATCAAATTCGAGGATGAATCGGGTAATCCTGCTAATGTCAATGTTGGTGACAATCAGTACTACCTTCTGGTTCATTCTGTAGGAATGGACAGTGACATGGGCTTTGGCATGGGCTACAAGTACAAGGAGGGCGAAAGTCACGATACCTATCAGCTGATTGAGATAGGTGATGGCCCAAGTTGGACTTCTGATAAGTTCAGTGCTGATCTTCGTCCAACACAAAACCAGGGATTCTTTAGCTACAGACCTGAGACCGAACGAGTTGACGGTATCCTTCTTAAAAATGAGGGAGACGGAGAGCTTACGCTTGAAGATGCTACTGGCCTTCAGAATTGTAAGGTGGTTGATTCAATTGAAGGTTACACTATCTTACCAAGTGGGGATCTTACGGTTCGTACTACTGGAACTCCCGATCCAGCATACGGTAATGATACGGTATCAGTTACAGCAAAGGCTTCAACTTATGTTGTAGACATAAATGTTTACGACGATGATGGTAACAGGACATTCATTGATAAACCAGGCTATAATTACTATATGCTTACGTATATAGCTGAGAACGAGGATGCGGCAAAGAAACGCACTGATCTCAAGGGCTGGGCTATCAAGAAGGTTACTCCTGACGCTTCAAATCACGGCGTTGGTGATACCAAGTATTATTCGGAGGCAATTACTTTCAGTGAATTCATACCGTTCGGCGAGGATGGTTCTTCAACTGATGGAGAGAAGATAAAGTTTGACAAGTCAAAGTACGCAGTTGGCTATCGTCTTTACCGCACTCTTGATGCAACGACAGAACTGGCAACCTACGCAGACTGTGTTGATACTGAAAAGGCAGCAGACAGTATACCTTCGTATGCGTTCGGAACTGTTAAGGGTGAAAACTCTGCCACAGTTAATATTTTCAAGGATCCGGTCAAGGAGTTAAACATTGAGCTTAATTTCGTTGACAGGGAAGATAAGCCTCTCAATGCAACAATCAAGGCTGACGAGAACTATTATATGTTTGTTACTGTTGAGCATGACTCAAGTGACAATTCTTATTATCTTGCTCCCATAGTTGTTGACAACGAGAACAAGCTTACTATTACTCCTCAGACATTTGAGGACCAGCACTGGCAGGACAACAACAATAATGAGCTTCCTTTAGACCGCTTCAGTGGTCATGAGAGTGCTATCAAGTTTGAAGTGCTCAAAGCTAAGCACGATGTTGAAGCTGGCAAGCTTACAGTAAGTGACGCTATCAACAGAACAAACTGCGTTGCTATCGCATCGGGCGATAATCTTTCTTCATACGTTCTCACTGAGGTTTTTGGTGAGCATAAAACAGGTATGACGAAGACGACGTCTGAGGATAAGCTTAAGGCATCATTTACAAAGAATTTCAATCTCAAGCTTGCAGAATATGATACGGATCTGACATACAAATCTGTTCTTGGCAACGGCGTATACTTCGGTATCGTTGCTGACAGATACAACCAGAACGGTCACGCTCAGACAAACTTTGCAGCAAATTACTATCAGCACTCTGCAAGTAACATGGATCCTAACCTTGCAGGTCCTTTTGCCGGACACATTTATATTGCAAATTATTTTGAGTTCGGCACAGAAGAAAAGGAAGTACCTAACGAGTGGGATCCTGAAAAACTCGAGCTCAAGACAGTAATTAAACCAGCTCTTGAAGACGGTAAGGTAGTTCCTCCTGCTGATGTCAAGGAAGTCGGCGATAACAAGCCTGGTACATTCTTCATTGGCGACTGGGGCGATGCAAGTGCTCCTAAGGTACATGTTCCTGATGAGGGAGCTGGTGCAAAGAGCGTTCATGCAAATGGCACAGGAATCGAGATAATCGAAGAATCTTCCGCTGATATGACTAATAAGGTCGTTCAGCCGATGATCGACTATATGAAGGGCGTTTCTGAGGAACTCAAAAACCATCCTCAGACTATCAAGCCCATAATAATTGGCGAATACGCATATATCGACGGCACGGGCTTCCCTGAGGGCGCTGATATTTATGTTGATGCAGATTCAATAGTAAATTTCTTCGATGATGTTCATAAGGTAAGAATCAGCCTTAACAAGGGACAGACAGTTATCTTTAACTTTGATGACACTACCTATACGGCTGACAAGCCGATTAGGATCAAGCGTCCTTATCTTACTATCGATGGTGTGGAGCTCAATCCTCACAACGATATGAATAATGAAGAAGGCATCTGCGAGGCGGATATATTCTGCAGAAGCGTAGTATTCAACCTTAATACTGTCAAGGCTGCCAAGATCGATGATGCAGCAGGAATATTCCTCAACCCGAACAGCGATTCGAGAATGGATACTGACGAAACATCACGAGGCTGGCTGATGACAGCAGGCTACTACGGAAACAACGGTTCCGAGTGGCACTTCCCATATAAGGAACTCCCTGATGAACCGCTAACTCCTCCGGAGGCAAGTGCAAAGTTCAGCAAGCAGGATGTTTCTACTTCAAAAGAGCTCCCAGGAGCTAAGCTCACTATTTCCAAGAAGGACCCAGGCGCTGACTTCTCTGCTGTAACAGCTACACAGGGTGGTTCTCCCATCGAACTTGATAAGTCAAAGCCGGATAAGATTTCATTCACTTCAGGTTCTTCTGCTACAGTAATCAAGGGCCTCAAGAAGGGTGAGTATGTAATCGAAGAGGATACAGCTCCTCTTGGATATACAAAGGCAACCAAGATAGAGTTTGAGATAGCAGAAGATGGAAAACTCGTTGACAAGAGTGTAGTAGTTGTTGAGGATACTCCGATCACAGCAACCATAAGCAAACAGGCTGTTGGTGCTGGAGCAGAGCTCCCTGGCGCAAAGCTTACACTTACTCTTGACAAGGCTAAGGTTGACGGCCAGGATCTTTCAGCTGTAACAGCGACAAAGGGCGGCGTTGACTTTGCATGCAGTACAGATAAGAAGTCTGTTTCATTTACTTCTGGCAATGAGCAGACAGTTCTTTCCAAGCTCCCCGCTGGTGACTATAATCTTACTGAGGACACAGCTCCTCTTGGCTACACAACAGCTACAGAGATAAAGTTCACTATTGGCGAGGATGGCAAGATAGCTGATTTTGCAGATAATCTCGTAGTAGTTACTGATAAGGTTATCGAAGCATCTATCAGCAAGAAAGATATTACAGGCGGCGGAAGCTCAGAGCTTCCAGGCGCTAAGCTCACTGTAAAGTCTACAGATGATAAGGATCTCTCGGGCGTAACAGCTAAGCAGGGTGAAACAGAAGTAACACTTACAGTAAGCGAAGACAAGCATTCAGTTTCATTCACATCCGGCGAGAAGGAAACAGTTCTTTCCAAGCTTCCCGCTGGTAAGTACACACTCATCGAGGATACAGCTCCTCTTGGTTATACAAAGGATACTTCAGTTGACTTTGAGATTAACGAGAAGGGCGAGATCGTTGGCGGTACAAAACTCGAACTTAATGATGAGGTTATCACAGCAGACATCAGCAAGAAGGTTGCTGCAAACAGCACTGAGCTGAAGGGTGCAAAACTTACAGTTAAGTCTACTGATGGAAACGATCTTTCTAGCGTAACAGCTAAGCAGGGCGCAACTCCTGTAGCACTTACAGTTAGTGATGACAAGTCATCTGTTTCATTCACATCAGGCGATGTTCCAACAACACTTTCAATGCTTCCGGCAGGCAAGTACGAACTCACTGAGGACGCAGCACCTGCAGGATATGAGTTAAACCCACAGACTGTAGAGTTCACAGTTAATGCGGATGGTACAGTTGCTGGCGCAACAGAGATGCTTGATGATGCAATCATCAAGATCAGCAAGAAGGCAGTTGGCGGAAGCGAAGAACTTGCAGGTGCTGAGATGACTCTCACACTTGTAAATCCTAAGAAGCCTGGCACAGATCTTTCACAGACTGGCGATGCAAACCTTTCAACAGATAAGAAGTCCATCTCATGGACATCTGGTTCTGCTACAAAGGATATTAAGAACCTTCCTGACGGTGATTACACTCTCGAAGAGACAGTAGCTCCTGAGGGATATGAAAAGGTTGAATCCAAGTTTACATTCACAATCGAGAACGGACTTATCAAGGGTACTCCTGAGGCTGTAACTTCCGGCGGTTCTGAAATGAGAGCTGACGGTACAAACAATATACAGGTTCTCGATAATCCTAAGGAAAAAGTTGCAGTTCCGATTAAGAAGACCGATATGGGCGGCACTGAGATAAAGGGGGCAACACTTTCTCTTACAGGTGTTAAAAAAGATGGTGTAACAAAGGTTACATTTGCTCCAGAGTCTATCGCTGTTGCAGCAGATGGTCAGCTTGTTAACTCAGAGGGTGAAACACTTGTATGGAAGAGCGGTACAGCTCCGACTCTCGTATATCCTGAGGATGGTACATATACACTCCATGAGGAAGCAGCTCCTAGTGGTTTCAAGGTAACAACAGATATCGTCTTCAAGGTAGAAGATGGTAAGGTTATAGTTGATGGTAAGGAAGTTGATGAGGTCGCTCTTAAGGATGACACTATCACAGCTACTATCAGCAAGAAGGGACTCCTCGGTGATGCTACCAAGGAACTCCCAGGCGCAAAACTCACAGTCAAGTCCACAGATGAGACACCTGCTGACCTCTCTGGTGTAACAGCTACACAGGGCGGCACAGACGTAACAGCTAAACTTGACAAGACAGTTGCTGGTCAGATCACATTCACATCTGGCGAGAAGGACACAGTTCTTTCAAAGCTTCCAGCAGGCAAGTATACACTTATTGAAGATACAGCTCCTCTTGGCTATACAAAGGAGACTTCAATAAACTTTGTGGTTGATAAGGATGGTAAGATAACAGTTGATGATAAGGCAGTTGCTTCTGTTGACATGACGGACAAGCCTATCACAGCTACTATCAGCAAGAAGGAAATCAGTGGTGGCACAGCTTCTGAGCTTCCTGGCGCTAAGCTTACAGTCAAGTCTAACGACTCAATCGACCTCTCAGGCGTAACAGCTAAGCAGGGCGAGACAAACGTTACTCTTGAACTCAGCACAGACAAGACATCAGTAACATTCACATCAGGCGAGAAGGAAACAGTTCTTTCACAGCTTCCAGCAGGCAAGTACACACTCATTGAGGATACAGCACCTCTTGGTTACACAAAGGCGACATCAATTGATTTCGTAGTAACTGCAGATGGAAAGACACAGGTAAATGAGAAAGAAGTTGCTTCAGTTGATATGACAGACGAGCTTATCTCGGCTACTATCAGCAAGAAGGAAATCAGCGGCGGTACAGCTAAGGAACTTCCTGGCGCTAAGCTCACAGTTAAGTCCAATGACAACCTTGACCTTTCTGGTGTAACAGCTGTTCAGGGTGTAAAGGACGTTGAACTTACATTAAGTACAGATAAGCATTCTGTAACATTCACATCAGGTGAACAGTCAACATATCTTTCAAAGCTTCCAGCAGGTAAGTACACACTTATCGAGGATACTGCTCCTCTCGGCTACATAAAGGCAACATCAATTGACTTTGTAGTTACTGAGGATGGTAAGACACAGGTAAGCGAGAAGGATGTTGATTCAGTTGATATGACAGATGAGGTTATCACTGCCACTATCAGCAAGAAGGACGTAACAGGCGGCGGAAGCTCAGAGCTTCCAGGCGCTAAGCTCACTGTAAAGTCAGCAGATGGTAAGGATCTCTCAGGCGTTACTGCTAAGCAGGGTGAAACAGCTGTAACACTTACAGTAAGCGAAGACAAGACATCAGTAACATTTACTTCAGGCGAGAAGGAAACAGTTCTTTCCAAGCTTCCTGCAGGTAAGTACACACTCATCGAGGATACAGCTCCTCTCGGTTATACAAAGGATACTTCAATTGACTTTGAGATAAGCGAAGACGGAACACTCAAGGGCGTAGAAAAGCTCGAACTGGATGACAAGGCTATCGAGGTTCCATTCAGCAAGAAGGCTGCTTCAAACGGAGCTGAGATCAAGGGCGCTACACTCACTGTTAAGTCAACTGACGGATTCGACCTTTCAGGTGTAACAGCTAAGCAGGGCGAAAAGACAGTAACACTTACAGTAAGTGAAGACAAGACAGCAGTATCATTCACATCGGGGAATGTTGACACAGTTCTTTCCAAGCTCCCAGCAGGCGAGTACACTCTCACTGAGGATAAGGCTCCTGCAGGCTATGAAAAGAATGATGAGACTATTACATTTACAATCGACGAGAACGGCAAGGTTACAGGCAAGACTGAAATGCTTGACGATGCTGTAATCGAGATCAGCAAGAAGGAAGTTGGCGGAAGCGATGAGCTTGCAGGCGCTGAGATGACTCTCACACTTGTAAAGGCTAACGGTTCTGTTACAGATCTTTCACAGACTGGCGATGCAAACCTTTCAACAGATAAGAAGTCCATCTCTTGGACATCAGGTTCTTCTTCCAAGAAGATAAAGAATCTTCCTGATGGTGAGTATACTCTCGAAGAGACAGTAGCTCCTGACGGATTTGAAAAGGTTGACAGCACATTCACATTTACTATCGAGAATGGTATCATAAAGGATTCCAAGGCAGCAACAACAGGAGGTTCCTCAATTACTGCTGATGGTACAAACAAGATACAGGTGCTCGATAATCCTAAGGAGAAACCCGCAGTTCCAATCAGCAAGACAGATGTTGGAGGAACGGAGATCAGTGGTGCAACACTTACACTTACAGGTGTTAAGAAGGACGGCACTACAAAGGTAGAGTTTGAAGCAGGTTCCGTAGTAGCAGGTACTGGCGCAAAGGTAGTGAATGCAACAGGCGAAAAGATCGTTTGGATCAGCGGAACAAGCCCGACAATTGTTTACCCCGAGGATGGTACATATACACTCCACGAGGAAGCAGCTCCTAGCGGATATAAGGTAACTACAGACATTACATTCACAGTTAAGGATGGAAAGATTACTGTTGATGGCAAGGATGTTGAGAAGGTTGATCTTTCTGATGATATCATCACTGTTCCATTCAGCAAGAAGGCTGCAGCTAATGGTGCTGAGCTGAAGGATGCAGAGCTTACAGTAACACTTGTTAAGCCTCTTAACACAGGCGACAATCTCCTTAATGTTACACTTACAGGCGGCGGAAAGCTCATCTTGCAGGACGAAAAGACATTTAAGTTCCAGTCAGGCGATACAGAGTCTATCCTCTCCAAGCTTCCGGCTGGTGATTACACCCTCACAGAGGACAAAGCACCTGCAGGATACGAAAAGAGTGACGAGACAATCAGCTTCTCAATAGACAAGGACGGCAAGGTTACAGGTAAAACTGAAATGTTTGACGATTCCATTATTGAGATAAGCAAGAAGGCTGTTGACGGAAGCGAAGAGCTCCCAGGCGCTAAGATGTCACTCACACTTGTAACTCCAAAGAAGGCTGGCACTGATCTTTCACAGACAGGTGATTCCAACCTTACAGAGGACAAGATGTCTATCAACTGGGTATCTGGTTCAACATCAAAGAGCATAAAGAATCTCCCTGATGGTGAGTACACTCTCCTTGAGGTTGCAGCTCCTGATGGATATTCAAGAGTAACAACTGAATTCAAGTTCACAATTGAGAATGGCTTTATCAAGGGCACTCCTGAAGCAGTAACAACTGGTGAATCATCAATCTCTGCTGATGGATCAAACAAGATTCAGGTTCTTGATAGTCCGCTACCTAAGCCTACAACTACTACTACAACAACCACAACTATAACTACGCTTGCTAATGTAAGCATTAATAAGGTTGACGTTGGCGGTAAGGAAGTTGAAGGCGCAACACTTAAGCTCACAGGCGTTAAGCCTGATAAGACAACTGCAATAGAGTTCACAAAGGATTCTATCCAGGTTGGCGAGGGCGGAAAGCTCGAAAACGCCGTTGGTACAGCACTCGTTTGGATAAGCGGTACAAAGGCAACAATAGTATTTGCTGAAGATGGTACATATACACTCCACGAGGAAGCAGCTCCTAACGGATATCTCGTAGCTTCTGACATTACATTCGTAGTTGAGAATGGTAAGGTTTCAGTTAATGGTAAGGCTGTTGACGCAGTTAACATGGTTGACGAGAAGGAGACCACAACTACAAAAACTACTTCAACAACAACGACGACAACTACTACTACTACGACAACAACAACTACTACAATAATAACTACACAGCTTCCTGGTACAGGTACTAACCCAACTACTACTGTTCCGACTACAGTAGAAATTGGAACAGCTACAAATACAGTTACTCTCGTAACTAATGTAAAGATTAGCAAGAGAGATACTCACGGTACTGAGGTAGCAGGTGCAGAGCTGACACTCACAGGTAAGGATAAGGATGGCAATGCTATCACATTCAACCTTAATGACATCGAGCTTGGAGCAGATGCACAACTCATCTCTGAGACAAATGGCACTGAGATCAAGTTCAAGTCTGGTACAGCTTCTACAAACTTCAAGAACCTCAAGGATGGTATCTATACTCTCCATGAGGTAGCAGCTCCTGACGGATATGAAGTAACAACCGATATCACATTCGAGATACGCGACGCTATCGTTTATGGTACACAGCTCAATGGTGACACTGTTGTAATGACAGATACCAAGAAGGGTGAAGTTGCTATAAGCAAGAAGAACGTATTCAGCGAAGAGATACCAGGTGCTAAGCTTACTCTCACGGGTAAGGATTCTTCAGGAAATTCAATCGTATTTGACATTACAGATTTCATTCCGGGAACAGGCGCAAAACTTGTTACAACTGAGAACGGAACAGAACTCACATGGACATCAGGCACAACATCTTCACTTGTTAAGAACCTCCCAAGCGGAACTTATACTCTCCATGAGGAAGCAGCTCCAAGCGGTTATGTGGTAACAACTGATATCACATTCACTGTTGAGGACGGAATCGTAACAGGTGACAGCAATGTAACAGGAAACACTGTAACAATGGTTGATGACATGAATGAGACATCTGTAAACATCAGCAAGAAGAATGTATTTGATGAAGAGCTTCCGGGTGCTACACTCACTCTTACAGGTACAGACTTCACAGGCAGAGAGGTTATCTTCGATATCGAGGATGTTGAACTCGGAACAGGCGCTAAGCTTATCACAACCGAGAGCGGAAAGGAGATCACATTTGTATCCGGTACAACAGACACTATCATCAAGGGTCTGAATGACGGTACATACACACTCCACGAAGTTGCAGCTCCTAATGGATATGAGGTAACAACAGACATAACATTCACCATCGAAGACGGCGTCGTAACAGGCACAGAAATAACAGGAAGCACTGTTGAGATGATCGACGAGATGACAAAGACAAATGTTTCAATCAGCAAGAAGAATACCACTGGCGATGAGATCGCAGGTGCAACTCTTACTCTCACAGGTAAGGACAGCAGAGGCAATGACGTGGTATTCGACATTACAAATGTTGAACTCGGAACAGATGCAAAACTTGTATCAACCGAGAACGGCAAGGAACTCACATGGACTTCAGGAACAACTTCGACTCTTGTCAAGGATCTCCCTGATGGTACATATGTACTCCACGAAGAGGCTGCTCCTAGTGGCTATGTTGTAGCTACAGACATTACATTCACAATTGAGAATGGTAAGGTTACAGGTGAAGTTGGAGTTGAAGGTACATCTGTTACAATGATCGATGATGCGATCGTTACAACTACCACAACAACTACTACCACAGCAACAACTACAACAACAGCTACTACAACAGCATCTAAGACAAACAATCCTAAGACTGGCGTTGCAGGCGCAGGCATTCCTCTCGCAGTGATCATCACAGCAGTTGGCGTTGCGTTCGCAGTACGCAGAAAGAAAGAGGATGAAGAGTAATTGAATGTTTTACTGCTTAAGCAGTGAGATTCTTCCTCCCCCGAGTAATCGGGGGAGGTTCTTTTTTTGTGAGCAGCGGAAAAACATCATTGCAATTCTGTTTACCTTGACAAAAAATGCGTAATGTTGTATAATTTGATTAAAGTAAACTTGATAGGGGATAGGCAAAATGACCGAATATCTCACAGCGTATATGAAGTCAACTGAAGAGAGGCTGAGCAAGTGTTCAACGATTGAAGAGTGGCAGAAAATTTTCGGAGAACACAAGGATAAGATAGCATTTATGCAGCATGAGCGTATCGTTCATTTCCTCGTAACAATGATGTTTGCGCTTATTCTGACAATCCTGATCTGTACACTCCTTTTCACTCAGAATCTTGCAGTACTTGTGCTTGTGACGATAATGGTCGTGCTTATTGCTTTCTACATAAAGCATTATTATTTCCTTGAGAACACAGTACAGAAGATGTACAAAGTCTATGATGCAATGCTTTTAAAAAAAGAAGAACTTTTGAGGAGTGCTGAATGACCAGAAAGGAAATTGCGTCACTGGCTGCTGAAGAACTTGAGAAGATCTATCCCGATGTTGAATGTTCACTTGAATATGAAAAGCCATATGAGCTTTTAATTGCGACACGACTTGCGGCTCAGTGTACAGATGCTAGAGTTAATATAGTTACGAAAGATCTGTTTGTTAAGTATCCTAGCCTCGAAGCATTTGCGGAGGCTGATCTTGAGGAACTGGAGCAGGATGTTAAGCCTTGTGGATTCTATCGAACAAAAGCTAAGAGCATAATTGAAATGGCACAGTCGTTGATAAAGAACTTTGACGGGGTGGTACCTGATTCAATGGAAGAGCTGCTTTCATTATCAGGTGTCGGCAGAAAAACTGCAAACCTTATACTTGGTGATGTGTATGGCCAACCTGCAGTAGTAACTGATACTCATTGTATCAGAATTACCGGGAGACTTGGACTTACTAAAAATACAGAGCCGCATAAGGTGGAAGCAGATCTTCGGAAAATTCTTCCTCCAGAGATTTCTAATCATTTCTGTCATCAGACTGTTCAGTTCGGCCGTGATATCTGTCGTGCAAGAACTCCGAAATGCACAGAATGTCCGCTGAATTATTTTTGCAAGTATTATTCTAAAATAAAATAACAGGAGGGAAACATATGTTATTCAATTTTCAGCTGAGTACTCCGAAAGAGGGACTTGTAGATATTACCGCAGAGGTTACGGAAGCAATCTCTGAGAGCGGTGTAAATGAAGGAATATGTGTAGTGTACTGTCCTCACACGACGGCAGCTATTACTATTAATGAAAACGCAGATCCGGATGTTAAGTCTGATTTTATTGCGGGTTTTGATAAAGTGTTCCCTGAATTTGAATCGTTCCGTCATGTTGAGGGAAATTCTGATGCACATATAAAATCATCTGTAGTCGGAGCAAGTACTACTCTTATAGTAACTGCAGGTCGTCCGCTCCTCGGAACATGGCAGGGAGTGTATTTCTGTGAGTTTGACGGTCCTCGCAACAGAAAATTCTATGTTAAGGTTATGGGTGACTGGAAATGACAGATGAAGTAAAAAAACTAGCTGAAATAGTTGCTATTTCAGACAGGATAGTATTTTTTGGCGGAGCAGGCGTATCTACTGAAAGCGGCATTCCTGATTTCCGAAGTGTCGACGGTCTGTACAGTCAGCAATGGGATTATCCTCCTGAGACTATACTTAGCCATACATTCTTTGAAAAGAAAACTGAGGAGTTTTACAGATTTTATCGTGCAAAGATGAACTGCCTCTCAGCAAAGCCTAATCCTGCACATATAAAGCTGGCAGAGCTTGAGGAAAAAGGAAATCTATATGCGATAGTAACTCAGAATATTGACGGTCTTCACCAGATAGCTGGAAGCAAGCGTGTTTATGAGCTCCATGGCAGTATTCACCGTAACAACTGTACACGCTGTGGAAAATTCTATGGACCTGAGGCTATATTTGAAAGCGAGGGAATACCTAAGTGCGAGTGCGGTGGTGTTCTAAAGCCAGATGTTGTTCTTTATGAAGAGCCTCTAGACAACGCTGTTATTGACGGTGCTATTGCAGCTATCAGCAGCTGTGATACACTTATCATAGGCGGAACATCTCTTAATGTTTATCCTGCGGCTGGACTGATCCGTTATTTCAGAGGAAACTCTCTTGTTATAATCAATAAATCTCCAACGCAGTATGACAGCAATGCTGATTTATTGATTTGCCAGAATATCGGAGAAGTATTCTCACAGATTTAAGTAATTCCTGAAAAAGATAATACTATCAAATGATTAAACTATCGATAATTTAATATAAGAATTAAGCTGCGCTTGTTGGATGTGAACAATGGCGCAGCTTCTTTATTGTCTTGATATACGAAGATTGTGACGGTTTTGAAAATTATCATAAAAATCATTGATTATCATTAATTAACGAAGTATAATTAAAGTACAAATTAATCATTTTCGGAGGGATAATTAAGATGAAGATGAATATTCTCAGAAAGGCAAGTGCAGTCGCTATGTCTGCAGCGCTAACTCTCAATGGTGCTGTATTTGGTCCTGCTACAGAGTTTACGACCATTGCGGCAGGCGACAAGTTTGAATTTGAGGATGCAACGGTCACAGGCAAGACAGCTGTTGATTCTGATTCAAGTGCAAGCGGCGGAAGTATCCTTTATATGAAGGATGACGGCGTTATTGAAATGGAGTTTGAAGTGGCTTCTGCAGGTATGTATGATCTTGTTATTTATGCTCACGGCGTAGGCGGCTCAAAGCAGCAAGACTTTTACATCAATGATGCTTCACAGGGATCATTGTCTATTCCTGCTGGTGATGACTATCAGCCAATAAAGTCATCCGTTAAGCTGAATGCAGGAAAGAACACTCTCAGGATCAAATCTTCCTGGGGCTGGACAATGTTTGATTACTTTACAGTAAACACAACAGTTCTTCCTGATATAAAGGCTTCTCAAAGCACACCTTGCGACTCTCTGGCAACAAAGGAAGCTCAGAGCCTGATGACTTATCTCAACAGTGTTTACGGAAAGAACATTCTCTCTGGTCAGCAGGAGATATATAGTTCCGGACACGGCGGAAACTTTGAGGTCGAGTTTGATTATCTTAAATCAACTACAGGAAAGCTTCCTGCTGTACGAGGATTTGATTTCCTTAATGAGGCGAATATCCTTTATGGCAGTGAAGACAAGACGACAGATCGTATAATCGACTGGGTTAATAATAAGAATGGTATTGCTACTGCTTCATGGCACCTTACAGTTCCGAAGAACTTTGCAAGTTATTCTGTCGGTGACAAGATAGACTGGGGCTCAGCAACATATTCATGTACATGGGATAACGGCAAAACAAAGAATACCGCAACTGATTTCAATACCGCCAATGTTCTGAAAAGCGGTACAAAAGAAAATCAGTATTATATGGCTTGTCTAAAAGAACTTGCAACTTACCTGAAAAAGATACAGGATGCAAATGTTCCACTTATTTTCCGTCCTCTCCACGAAGCAGAAGGCGGCGGCGGTGAGACAGGTTCTTGGTTCTGGTGGGGGGCTTCAGGTTCTGAGGTATATAAGGAACTCTGGAAACTGACCTATAATACACTTACAGAAGATTATGGAATTCATAATATAATCTGGGAATGGAACAGTTACAACTATGATACTTCAGCAAACTGGTATCCAGGTGACGATTATGTTGATATCATCGGATATGATAAGTACAGCTGTGTAAAGTATCTTGCTGAAAACAACTGGCAGGCTTCTTACGTTCATGATGCCGGTTCATATTCTTCAACCTTCTATGGTATCATGGAAAGATATGATGGCAAGAAGATGGTAGCTCTTGCTGAGAACGACAGCTTCTCAACTGTTGATAATCTTACTGAAGATAAAGCAGGCTGGCTGTATTTCTGTACTTGGTATGACGGAGGCGGACAGACAGACTTCCTTTCTGATCCGATATTCAATACCAAAGAAGACACCATCGCAATGTACAACAGCGATTACTGCTTAACTCTTGATGAACTTCCTGCTGATCTTTATAAGAATGGCAAGACTCCGGATCCGTCAACAACTACGGCTTCAAAGGCTACTACTACAGCAGTCAGTAATACTACTACAACTACTGTTTCCACTTCCACTGCTTTTAAGTTCGATGTAGTAAAGAAGGCTATTAATCTTCCTGAGGGCGACAAGTCAAGTGCTTTCGTTGAATTTACTGTTAAGGGTGCACCAAAGGCTTCAATTGGCGGTGCGCTCGGATATGGAACTACTGCTGCAGACTGGACAAATATTGAGTGGAGTGGTAACGCTTCAGCAGATGGCACACTCAAGATTCATATAGATCTTGCAGATGTTCCTGATGATATCACTTCTGGCGAAATACAGATATGGTGGTCAAATGTCTGGGATGCTGAAAAGGAAATCGGTATTGATCAGCCTTGTGAGATTACCGGCATTTCAGTAATTGCAAGTGCTGTATCGATTGAATCTACCACTACATCGGTAACTACAACAGCAGCTACTACGACTTCAGTTACTACTACAACATGTCCATATTCTCTGAGATGTGAAAAGACTGAAATAGCAGAAGGAGAAAATGCACAGGTTTACATTGTCGGCTGGGACCGTGAGGTAAGATCATGGAATGCTAAGGTTGACGGAGACAGCGTCGTTATAAGTTCGTTGAATGTTCCTAGCTTCCAGATTACTGGTCAGAAGGCAGGAAAGTCAACAATTACAGTTACTTTCCCATCAGGTGTTTCAAAGAGTCTGACTATTACTGTAAAGGGCAAGGATGTTGAAGTTTCACTGCTAGGTGATGCAAATGTTGATGATAAGGTCACTATTGCAGATGCAGTAGCTATTCTTCAGGCAATCGCTAACCAGGATAAGTATGCTCTCAAGCCACAGGGCAAGGCAAATGCTGACTGTTACGATCCGGGAGACGGTGTAACAGCTAATGATGCATACACAATCCAGAAACTGGATGCCGGCGCGATAGCAAAGCTTCCTGAGTATTCAAAGAAATAACGTAAAAAAGAGCACTTCGGTGCTCTTTTTATTAGGAATACTTGGATATTGTTGAAATCAAAAATCCGTGATATTTCTGAGATTATTTATTCTCAGAAATATCACGGATTTAATTCTTAGTTAGAAATTGGAACCGTTCCATCCCCAGCTTTCGGTCTCAAAGTATTTGACATATATCCTGTCAGATGAGATTCCGAGTTCGTCAGTGAGGAGACCGGTGATGTGGCTGGTAAGTGTTGATTTAGCGTTATGAGAAGCACCGCCATATATACTTACTTCGACCATAGCAGCAGGTTCGTTTGTGCCTCTGAACCAAAGAAGATAGTCAGGTTCGATGCCAACCATGAGCCATCCCTCAGATTTTCCGGGAATTGCCGTTATTGCAAGTCCGAGCTTAGTTTTGATATCATTAGCTATATCTGGTGTAACAGATACGTTTGTTTTGACATTGATAAATGGCATATTGCATACCTCCTATTTCTTCTTGTTTTTATTGTAGATGATTGCAAGACCCTTAATGAGAAGATCTTTGTCGAGTATAACATCTTTTTTGCAGAGAGGAACAACTACTTCGGCAAGTCCTCCTGTTGCGACTGCGGTACACTTCTCTCCCATTTCTTCTTCAATGCGTTCAATGATTCCGTCAAGAGCGCAAGCATTAGAGTAGAGAGAACCGCTCTTCATGCAGTCAATAGTGTTTCTTCCGATGATATTTGGCGGAAGTTCAAAGTCTATCTTCGGGAGCTGAGCTGTTCGATTGATGAGGGCTTCTGTTGCAACGCCCATTCCTGTGAAGATAAGTCCGCCAAGGTAATTCTTGTTGCTGTCTACAACTGATACAGTAGTGGCTGTGCCCATATCAATAATGATAAGTGGAGTAGAATATTCGTTTATTGCTGCAACTGCGTCTACAGCCTGATCGCTTCCAAGCTGACGAGGATTGTCGATAAGTATATTAAGACCTGTCTTTACTCCAGGGCCAGCCATCATGACTTCAACTCCGAACAGCTTACGAATAGCTTCTTTGACTGTGTTTGTGACTGATGGAACGACTGATGACATGATTGCGTCGTGTATGTCTCCACACATGAAGTCGTTCATTTCAAGGATGTTACGGATTAGCACAGCATATTCCGCAGCGGTAGCGTGGTGGTTAGTAGAAATGCGTTCGAAAACAAGTATTTTATTGTTTTCATCAACGCAGCCGAATACTATATTGGTATTGCCTATATCAACTGCTAGAAGCATATTTTTCCTCCTCTGGGATTATTTATAATATTATTATATCATATGTTTGCTGAAAAATCTATATCTTTTTGTGAATCGACAGAAAATGCCGAATTATAGCAGAAACTAAAGCAGGTAACTGCTTTTGGGCACATCTTGCCTTTTTATTTTCAATGTGGTATAATAAATAAAAATTATAAACACATGGAGGCGGCGATGGAGAATATACGTCCTGCATCTGTTACGGATGTTTCGCGTATTGCTGAGATAATGGTTTTCAATTACCGTATGAATTTCTATCCGTTTTTTTTGAATGATCCATTCTATTTTGATGAGCTGAACGTGATGGATACAGCTCATGAATTTGAAAAGGAGCTGAGCGGAGTTTACGTTTATGATGATGGTGTTGTCAGAGGTTTTATGCGCGTAGTGGAAAAAGAACTTGAGAAACTCTATGTTGATCCGCAGTTTCAGGATAAGGGAATCGGTGCTGAGCTACTTGGATATGCAACGGAATCTCTTGGCGTAGAATGGCTCTGGGCTCTTGAATACAACACTCGCGGTCAGGCTTTTTATATGAAGCATGGTTTTGAATTGACCGGCGAAAAAATGATAGAAGATGAATGGGTGCCTCTTCTGAAAATGGCACTGAAAAAAGAGGAGAAATAAATATGCTTTCAGGAAAAACTGTATTGCTCGGTGTATCGAGTTCGATTGCGGCATATAAAATATGTAACCTTGCTCGTATGCTTACAAAGCTTGGAGCAGACGTTCATGTTGCGATGACTGAGAATACTCAGAACTTTGTTCATCCGCTAACATTTGAAACACTAACGCAGCATAAGTGCCTTATAGATACGTTTGACCGTAACTTCGAGTACAGTGTTGAGCATGTTTCAATTGCGAAGAAGGCTGACGTTGTGATGATAGCTCCGGCTACCGCAAATGTTATCGGAAAAATCGCAAACGGCATCGCTGATGATATGCTTACCACAACTGTTATGGCATGCACTTGCAAGAAGATAATTGCTCCGGCAATGAATCATAACATGTTTCATAATCCGATAGTACAGGACAATCTGAAAAAACTTCGCGGCTATGGATATGAGATAATTGAGCCAGTGAAGGGAATGCTCGCTAATCGTGATATCGGTGACGGAAAGCTACCTGATGAAGAAACACTGCTCGAGTATATCATACGTGAGGCAGCATTTGAAAAAGACCTTGAGGGAAAGAAAATACTTGTTACAGCAGGAGCTACACGGGAAAGTATTGATCCTGTCCGCTTTATCACTAACCATTCTAGCGGCAAGATGGGATTTGCTGTTGCTCGTGCTGCGATGCTCCGTGGAGCTGATGTTACAGTTGTAGCTGCGCATACTGATGTTGAGCCGCCAATGTTTGTTAATGTGGTAAAGGTTCAGTCAGCTGAGGATATGTTTAATGCGGTTAAGGAACATCTCGATGAGAGTGATATTATTATAAAGGCTGCTGCAGTAGCAGATTATACTCCTGTTACAGTTGCGGATAATAAGATCAAAAAATCTGATGATGATATGGTGATTGAGCTTAAGCGTACAACAGATATCCTCAAATATATAGGTGAGCATAAGCGCGATGGGCAGATAGTTTGCGGTTTTTCAATGGAGACAGAGAATGTAATTGAGAATTCACGCAAGAAGCTTACTAAAAAGAACTGCGATATGATATGCGCTAATTCAATAAAAAAGGCAGGAGCCGGATTTGGAACAGATACAAACATCATTACCATGATAACCAGTGACGGCGATGATGAACTTGAACTGATGAGCAAATTTGATGCTGCTAATGTAATACTTGACAAAATAAAAACGCTGAAATAAAGAGGAGGAAAAAACATGAAGGAAAACTACGAGATCTGCCATTGCATGGGTGTTACTTATTTTGATGTTGAGGATGCTCTTTCTGATTGTGATCGTCTTGAAGATGCAGTTGCGCTTTTCGATAAAGTTCAGCAGGCAACACACTGTTCAACAGGCTGCGGCGGATGCCATGATGATATTATGAAAACCATTTCAGAAATAATGATGGCGTAAAAAACAAATATGAATAAAACCAAAAAAGCCAACAGCTAGGATGCTGATGGCTTTTTTGGTTATGATGTAATTCAAAAGGGGATGTCAATCAGAAAGACTTAATATCAGTCTATGCGTTATTTCATACTCCAAACAGAAGCTTGTCATAAGCAGGGAATGGCCAGTAAGATTCAGCAGTTATTGTTTCAGCTTTATCGGCAGCGGCACGAAGTTTATCCATAGCAGGAAGCATAGTGTCACGAACGAATTCAGAAGCCTTGATGATAGCTGTCTGCTTCTTGAAATCTGCTACGACCTTTTCAAGCTTTGCTGTCGCAGCATCCATCTCATCAATGAGCTCTGTAAGCTCTGTAACAATTGATGTT
>JAGCYM010000014.1 GCA_017960805.1 Ruminococcus sp. | reverse complement strand
GTTTTATTCTTGCGATGATTTAAACGCACAGCTAGCTGTGCGTTTAAATCGAACAAACAACCGTCCTATGCGTCCTTTAAACTGGCTTTCGCCTATCGAATTCTTTCACGCACACTGTCCAATATGATTGACAAACTTACATTTTTGCTCTAATATATTTTAAAAAACGCTTGACAAATCATAGCATCTATGATAAAACCCGAGTTTGACGGAAAAATCGTAAAAACCTTGGCGTCGTCGTCCTTTTAAACGGCGATACCAAGGCTTTTTTAGCGTAGTATAGGTATTGAATTGCGAGTGACATTATGTATTACAAATATGGCCTACAGTGACATTTCTATTTTTGATTTTAGTTGCTTCACCTCGCTGATTTTAAAGCATTTTCTTGGAATGATTATGTTGAATGACTTTAGAATAAGATCAAGATCAGGGTCATCGATATCGCAAAAACGATAATATACTTCATCAAGTTTCTCAATTTTCCACTTGTTTAAAGCATCTTGAATTCTTTCGGCTGAAAGTATGTTGCTGAAAAGCAGATCCCCATCAACAAGTTCAGGATTCTTTGCTCTTAACTGCCCTTGAATAAGTCTCATCATTATCAATGATATGGCACAAATTGAGAAGCGTGCTATGACATGTTCCTTAGTTCTAACGAAGAATGGTCTTGCATCAAGTGTTCCTTTCATTACACGGAACTGATCCTCTATCTCTACAAGATTTCCGTATGTACTGATCATTTCCTTATCTTCCATATGTATCTCTGATGTTGCAAGTGTATAATAGCCCATAAGATCATAATCCATTTTAAGTTTTTCTGTATCAAGAACAGCTGTTAAATCGGAGTATTCTATCAATTCTCCAGTCTTTTTGTTTATGGCATCTTTTTTCAGATACTTTTTAATGGTTGGAACTTGAGTTTTGCTTATCCTGAAAGAAGCTGGATCTTCAAGATATTTCTCAACAAAATCATTGAAGCTCTTTCTTTCGGCTACGTCCTTATCATAGTACTTTTTGCTCCAGTAGGTCAGGACCTTTTCAGAGCATTCATATTTTGTTTCTTTTCCGTCTTCATCTTTTATGGTTACTGTTTTCTTTACTATTTGTTTTTTGTATTTGAAATTATCACTGACAATTGTGTACCCCTTAGGATCGAGTATCCATTCTTTTTCTGTCTTTGAAGAAGCTCTTACCGAGCGACTTGTCAGATATCCTAATCCATTCTCTATAGCGAATGCGATTCCCTCACCTCTACCTATTCCTTTATCGCAGACATAGATATATCGCTGTTTAGGATCGTTCAAAGTATCAACTGAATTCTTGAATGAATTCTCAACGGTCTGATGATCAAGTGTATTGCCAGAAAAACACTCAACAGAAACTGGAATACCTTGTTCATCCATTAAGAGTCCCATCTGAACGATTGGTTCTTTTCTGTTCTCTTTTGATACGCCTTTTTTCCTAAGTCCTTTTTCTTCTTTTCCTTCATTATCAATGAAGTTCTCATCTTCAAAGTCAGTCTCGGAATAGAAGTTTGTAACGTCATAGAATACTTTGTTGGTTGTACGATGATAATTGTTTACCATTGTAGAGTTGATTCGATTGAATAATGCTCTGCGATGATCATAGACAAAGTCCAGTGTTTTGTATACATCAAATTCATTAATATCATCTTTGATTATAGGTACAGCATAGTCGCTGTGCTGCTTCAGTGTTGCCCATTTAGATGCTGGATTAAGAAGGCGTCCAAACATAAGTAGCTTAAAGAAGCCATACACATCAAATCCAACTTCATACTTGTTCTTGTATGAGCGGATGAGTTGTGAAAGATCCAATTCTTCAAGAAGTCTCTCGAAAAGCAGATTGGATATCAGCTTTGGATGTGCGATACAGTCATCTGTTCCCTCGCATATACGTATATTGTACACTTTCTGAGGAACATCTTTATTTAGATATTCTCTTAGTTCGTCGATAATAGGATTACTTGCAGCATATGAAGCTTTTAATCTGGCGATGAAATCAGGCTTTCCATCATCAAACTTAGAAACTGGTCCAATATTTTTAATAGTCCTCTTCTTTGGAACGGACTTACCGGTATTAGGATCAACAACTCTGATCGTTTCAGATATGCGGATATACTTGGTTCCATTATTACTAAAAACATCAAGAAACATAGCTAGTCCTCCTACTTCATGCATTATATGCCCTACATAAATTATACCACAAAATTTCCGATTTGTCAACCCCTAAAATGAAAAAAAGTGAAGATTTTTCGAGAAATCTTCACTGTCATTAAAACCTATACAATTGAAATTTTCTGTCAAACTCGGGTTATAGCACAAATCATTTGAGCTTGAACAGCTTGCGTTTCGGTGTTTTTGACTTTGATACCTTGAAATTCTCGATAATATGCGTATATACGGAAATGTTATCCTGCACGGGAGCTGTCCAGTCGGGACTATCCGCCAACCTATACGCATTTATCCCTGACTTGCGGAACACCTTGTTATATCTCAAAAATTTGCTTTGTGCTACACGGGAAAAGAGCAGCGTTATCGAGTGTACATATTCATCATCGTTGTACTTGATGAAGTTTGTTATTTTCGATATATCCCATTCTGCCGAGCTTGAAAGCATAAGCTTTATATTGCACTCGTCATAAGACTTTCTTTTTTCCTCACGGAGAAAAGAATAATCATAAATAGTTATATCATATTCTCTTGCTATTTGTTTGTTAAGGTCAAACGGAAATACATCTATTCCATTAATTGAGAGCCCTTGCTTTACAGCCATAGGATGCCCCATATTGCCGTTACTGTGAACAGCGATAACGTATCCGAAAGTCCATCTCTCCACTGGCAAATTCCCGAAGTGGAAGCCTTCAGTTACAGCCATATTGACAAACTGCTCCAAGTATCCTCGCTGTTGAGATATACCCATACCTTCTCGTCGTTTCCTAACATTTCTCTGATTGTACGCATAATATATGCACTCCTTATAAATTATTCCATATGAGCACAAAAAGCGACCCATCGTTACGACAGGATCGCTGTATCAGCATTATTCTCATCCCATCGTTCAAGCTTTAGCACCTTCCATCTTTGCAGGTTGCTGTACGGTCAACGGTCTCGTCCTTCTGCATTTTCTTCGGCAGATAATAACCAAGACCAAACAACATATCCATTTCCTCAACGTTATCTGACCATTCAACCTTATGTACGCTATGCTCTGAAAAATCATTAGTATCAAGAGCAATTATCTCATAGGAATAAGTTTTATACTGATTGAGGTAGTAAATGGTATCTCCGTCAATGAACGTCATAACTGCGAGAGTAAAATCACTTGCATCAGTAAAGCAATCCCTTATAATCGGTTCAGGTTTGTCGTTGCCTTTATACAAAACACAGGCAGTTCCGGTTTCGTCACGAACTACTGAAAAGTCTTCACAAACTGGGCGGTAACTCCATTTATCATACACTACATCGCTGAGATCGGGTTCCGTGCCTTTTTTATCACATCCACTCATAAGGCAAACGACTGTCATCATACAGGCAAGGCTCTTTATGCGATGTATCCTAATTCTTGCACCACTGAATGCAATCATACCGATAATAAACAACGCAAGAATTATGGATAAAATTGTTTTATCCATTTTCAGGCACGGCTCACATTTCGTTTATAACATTCTCCAAAGTTTGTTTTATTATGTTGATATTTCAAATGAAATAATATACATTTTACAAAGTTTTCCTTGAAAATAATTGTTAAATGTGATATAATATATATAGCACTTAATTAAAGGTAGTAGACTCCATAAATGTATGATCAGGAGTCTGTTCAATATATTGTTTATTAAGGATGAAATACCGGAATGTTATACTGATTCCAATACCATATCGGAAACTGGATGTGATGAAATAATGAGTGTAGTAGAATTTCTGAAAGAATATCAAATTAATATAATGCTCGTACTAAGCTCAATATGCGGACTGCTCGCATTTTTTATCCTTGTAACAAAATCGCTGCCGCCCCGCCGCAAACTGATACTTGTGACAATAGAGCTATCTGCTATGTTCCTGCTGATCTCTGACAGAATGGCGTATTTCTACCGGGGAGATCCCAGCAGGATCGCCTACTGGATGGTCAGAATCAGCAATTTTACGGCATTTTTAATGATTCTGCTAATTATCTTCATTTTCACCCTTTATATCATGGAGCTTTACCAAAATGGCGGCAATTTAAAAAAACTTCCCAAAAGACTGTATCTTTCCTGCATACTATGCGCAATAGCTGCGGTAATGCTTGTAATATCACAGTTTACCGGACTCTATTATACCTTTGATTCAATGAATCAGTATCATAGAGCAGAAGGCTTTATGCTCTGTTATTCGTTCCCCCTAATCATTCTGATACTCGATATGTCGGTCGTACTGGAGTACCGTAGCCGTATAGGCAGAGGAATGCTGATACCAATACTGCTGTTTACCATAGTTCCGGTAATATCCTCTATTGTCCAGATATTTACATACGGCGTCTCACTGACAGATATCACTCTTGTAGGACTGGTAGTCTCACTGTACGTCTTTTCGCTCCGTGATCTTAACGATATGCTGGAGCGCGCCAATAAGCGTGAGCTGGAGCTCGTCCGCGAAGATCAGAAGAATATGCGCCTCCTGTTCGAGCAGACGGCAACCGCTCTTGCAAATGCGATAGACGCCAAGGACAAGTACACCCACGGTCATTCCCGCCGAGTTGCCGAATATTCCGTTAAAATTGCAAAATATCTCGACAAGACTCAGAAGGAGCTCGATGAGCTGTACTTCACGGCACTTCTCCACGACGTTGGAAAAATAGGCATAAAGGACAGCATCATAAACAAGGAAGGCAAACTTACTGACGAGGAATTTGCCGCTATCAAAACCCACCCCGTTATCGGTATGCAGATACTCTCAAGTATCAGTCAGTCGCCGTATCTCAGCATAGGCGCTCATCATCACCATGAACGCTATGACGGACACGGGTACCCTGAAGGACTCAAGGGCGAGGATATACCTGAGATCGCACGTATAATCGCCGTCGCAGACGCATACGACGCGATGACCTCCAAGAGAAGCTATCGTGATCCTATCCCCCAGGATCTGGTCCGTGAGGAATTTGTAAAGGGCATCGGAACACAGTTCGATCCGTATTTTGCAAAGATAATGCTTCACCTTATCGACATTGATACCGAATACCATATGAAAGAACGCGAGGAGACCAACGAGCTCGAACGTATCGGAACTCTTGAATGCGCTTCTTACCGCACGTCAGTATCAGACGGTATCCTGCTTACAAATTCCGTAACTCACATCCACCTGAGCAGCTCCATGGACGATGAGCACGATCCGAAGAATATTCCAAGCTTTGTGCTGTTCGATTCACTTGATGCAAGAATACACGAGGACGAACGCAAACGCCGTGATCTGCTCTACCATGAATATGCTACTATACGCTCCGACGGCAAGGTTTTCCCGGCAGGTGTAAGAAACGTAAGGACAAAAACCTCTGAAAAGATCGGTGCAGCCGCTGAAGCCAGAGCTATGCAGCGTAAAAAGATCAGCTTCGATATAGAGGCTGTGCGCTACAAGGATCATCTGCTTATCAGATTGTCAGACGCCTTCCGTTCCCACGAGATAATAATCGCCCTGCCGGACAGCACAAGATATTCCTATCTGTCACTGACCGGAGAGCACTGCACTATCAGCGATATCGATATCTCCAAGACCGGAGAGAATATCGGAGAAGGCTACATACCTCGTATAGCTGAAGAAATAAGCTATATCAACGTTCCGGCGGGAGATATACCAAACGTTCAGATAGACGGCTGGCGCTCAGATTCGTCTGAGGGAATCGAAGTGACCGACGGTATGCACATATGCTTCCATACCATTAGCCTCCCCACTGCCAGACTGGTCTGGCACTGTCCCTTCGCCGCGCTTTATACAGCTGAGGACGGAAAAATCAACGGCAGTAACTACCGCGAGCTCACAGTTGTCCGCCTCGACGGCGAGGGCTGGGAAGAGGATGACGAGGTAGAAAACCGGGTTTATGTCAGCAAGCTCGACGGCTTTCAGAACTGGAACGAATTCAAAGCTATGAATAAGGCAGGACAGGACTGTGAGCTGCATTATAAGCTTGATAACGGAATGGTAACTATCACGACTGAATACTGCGGTCTGTTCATACGTTCCGTTACCACGATCCCAGCAGGTGAAACAAAGCTTTATACAGCCATTACAGGCGATCAGTGTGCCATTACGAATATCCGTATCACAAGGTGATGTTATCCGGAGCTTCCGCAAAAACTTTACAAATAATAAAACGACCGCAGAGGAATTTCCTGCGGTCGTAATCATATATTCGGTTATTCTTCTCCTGAAGCGCCCAGCACTATTCGTCTCAACAGCAGAGACCATATTTTCGAGCGTTGCAGCAGATGTTGTCTCTGCCTGCAAGAATACATCTGTCGAAACCGCGTTTGTTGTAAAAGAGAATGACTGCTATCACATCCGCTGGTTCACTCCCAAGAGTGAGATAGACTTCTGCGGTCACGCCACTTTGGCAACTGCGTTCGTGCTCTCCAATTACTATGCTCAGGATGCTGATACTCTCAACCTCTACGGTCAGATTGGTGAGTTTACTGTACGAAGATCCGTAGAACTGATAAGAATGGAGTTCCCTGCGTATAAGCTGGAGCATATCGAGATAACGGATACGATGATCGAAGCTCTCGGAACGACTCGGGTAAATATAAAGCTCTCTCTTGTAAGTTTGTCAATCATATTGGACAGTGTGCGTGAAAGAATTCGATAGGCGAAAGCCAGTTTAAAGGACGCATAGGACGGTTGTTTGTTCGATTTAAACGCACAGCTAGCTGTGCGTTTAAATCATCGCAAGAATAAAAC
>JAGCYM010000112.1 GCA_017960805.1 Ruminococcus sp. | reverse complement strand
TACAGCAAGAGACGCTCTGTCAATTCAGATGCTAGATGCTTCCATGCTTGATAAACTTCCTGAGAGCTACATGGAAGGATATACGACAACGACTACTACAACCACTACAACTACAACGACAACAACAACTACTACAACTACTGGAATAAGTGCTGCAGATTATATGGCAAGCATCAAAAATCAGATAACAGCAAACGTTCCTTCTTCAGTATTGTCAAAAGCAGAAGGAACGGTAGAACACATTACATATTTCTCAAAGAAAGCAAACCGCAATAAGGGCGCTAATGTTTGGCTACCGCCCGGATATGACAAGAATCAGAAATATCCTGTTCTCTACGTCAATCACGGATATGGCGGTGATGAATCTTCAATGTTAAACGGTATGGGAATACGCGAAATCGCAACTAATCTGATAAAGAGCGGTGACGCAGTACCGATGATTATTGTATTTACAAACCAGTATACGGATCCTAACCGTGCTACACAAAGTGGAAATGGTGCTGCAGACGTTCCGGGATACGATGCATTCGTTGAAGACCTCCCAGACAGTCTGATGCCATATATCGAATCAAACTATCCAGTTAAAACTGGACGTGAAAACACTGCCATAACAGGATTTTCGATGGGTGGAAGAGAAGCACTCTACATTGGAATGAAATGCTGTGACAAAATAGGATACATAGGAGGTGGCGCTCCTGCTCCTGGAATCTTCCCGACAAAAGATCAATTCATGGATCATCCTGGCGTTATGAGCAAGGACGAAATCCGAATAGATCCTCCGTATTCTCCATATTTACTTATAATCGCCGGTGGAACGAGTGACTCCATGGTAGGCACATATCCAAAGCAATACAGTGATCTATTCACAGAGCACGGAACAGAAAACATATTCTTATCTGTACCGGGTGGCGGGCATGACAGCAGCACTGTCACACCTTTGATGTATAACTTTATCAAATTCATATTCAAAGCAACTTAATTATTCAGTCTATATTTCTGAAGCGGAGATCTCAATTAACGAGATCTCCGCTTTTCTATATTCTCTCGTATTATCGTAAAGCGCACTTTTTCATGGAATTCTATTCATCTCTCACCTGTAGATGTCGGAGGCTTCTAGCGATATTAGGTTAAAATACAAGGACATAGATGAATCAGCATTTCACATACTCATCACAAAGCAATACATATATTCCACATTTCATTCTGCTATTTCCACTTTTACTCCATTATTCTTTCAAACAGCTCATATATAATACAGACATAGAAACAAAACACATAGTTTTGAAAGGAGCGATCTTTTATGAAAAAAATATATATGTTAGCATTCGCACTCACAGCAGCAGTAGCAACTTCGCTGTCAGGCTGCGGAAACATTAATGAAACAGTCAACGATAACACTCTAGAAAATAGCACTATTTCATCATCTGTTTCAGATGATGAAAAACAAGAAAATAAAACTGATAATATAACACCGCTTTCAGGCAATGTAACTGCTGATAATAGCGAAGATACAACATACACAAAACGTGATCTTGAACAGACAGCTGATACAAGTGATGCAAAAACAATTTCAGTAACAGACGGTGAGACAATCAGTATTACTTCTGAGGGCGTTTATGTAATAAGTGGAACAGCTGAAGATTGTACAATAAAAGTTGATGCTGATGAAAATGCCAAAGTTCAATTAGTTCTTGACGGAGTAAACATCTCAAATAGCAATTTCCCAGCAATATATATTGTATCAGCAGATAAAGTATTCATCACAACTACTGACAGCGAAAACACACTCTCAGTTAGCGGACAGTTCATCGCTGATGGTGATACAAATACAGACGCTGTGATTTTTTCAAAAGAAGATCTAGTTCTAAACGGAACAGGAACACTAAACATCATATCAAATTATGCAAATGGCATCTCTTGCAAGGATGACATGAAGGTAACTGGTGGAACTTATAATATGCAGACTGCTCTCGATTCCTTTGAAGCTAATGACTCAATCTCAGTTAGTGACGGAGTATTTAACATAACAACAAATAAAGACGGATTCCACTGTGAAAATAGTGAAGCTGAAGGAACAATCATAATATCAGGTGGCACATTCAACATAAATGGCAAGAGCGATGGCATACAAGCTTGTGCTCTGCTTCAGATAGACGGAGGCACAATGGATATAAGCGCTTCTGAAGGACTTGAGGCAACATACATTCTCATCAATGACGGTGATATTAATATATACGCTACCGATGATGGCATAAACGCATCCACAGGCACAAATACATATGAAACAGCCATCGAGATAAACGGAGGTTATCTGAATGTTGAAGTTGGCCAGGGCGACACAGACGCTCTCGATGCAAACGGTTCAATATATGTCAACGGTGGAAAAATAAATGTCACGGCTCAGATGTCCTCATTTGACTACGATAGGACAGCAGAGTTCAATGGTGGTACAATAATAATAAACGGCACTGAAGTCTCTGAGATACCTCAGAGTATGATGGGTGGCGGCATGGCCGGAGGCATGCGAGGCGGAATGGGCCCAGGCCGCGGCGGAAGATTCTAAGTATAAAGTGTAAGGAGCTTCAAAATGGCAAGTAATATTCAGACTAAAAAAGTGTTCTTTGGAATGGGAACAGTCAATTCTATTACAGTTTTTGAAGATGCGGAAGAAGCTCTATCAGCCGCAAAAGACCGGGTGAAAGAACTCGACTGCAAACTATCAGCATATGCACATGACAGTGAAATATGCAATATCAACAAAAATGCTGGTATATCGCCAGTGAAAGTCTCAAAAGATACTTTCAGGATTATCAAACATTCAGTTATGTATTCTGAATTTACTGACGGATACTTTGACATAACTTCACGTCCGCTTTCGCAATTATGGAAACAAGCCATGAAATGCGGCGAAAATCCAGATTCCATGCAAATATCTCAGGCAAAGGAACTTATCGATTACAAAAATATAATATTTGACAACGAAAATCGAACCATAATGCTGAGAAAAAAAGATCAGCAACTTGATCTAGGAGCAATTGCAAAAGGATATGCTGCAGATGAAGTACGAAAGCTGCTACTATCATACGGAGTAAGAAACGCAGTAATTAATTTCGGAGGAACAATCATTAATATCGGCCCAGCACGCAAAATTGGCCTACAAAAGCCATTTGCCTCAAATGGGAAGACATACGCATCCATAAAAATCACAGACGGCAAATCTGTTGTCACATCAGGTATTTATGAGCAGTTCCGGATTATCGATAACAACCTTATTCATCACATCACGGATATTCGAACAGGGTATCCAGCAAATTCTGGTCTGATAGCAGTAACCCTCATAGGAAATAATGCAGAAGAGCTTGATGCTCTTGCAACCTCAGCCTTCATAATTGGTGCAGATAATAGCCTGAAGTTACTGAAGATACGAAATATAGACGCTATTTTCATAACTGACAAACAGGAAATATATGCGACAAAAAAAATAAAGAACGAAATCATAGCTGCTAAATGAGAAAGGAGGATGGATAATATGAAGAAAAAAGCATCGCCTATTCAGATATTACGATCAATTATTCAGCTTATTTCCTTTATATTTGTCCCTGCTCTGTTTATATCTATCTTTTCTTCAATCGGATATTTATTCTCATCAATTATAAATAGAACATTCGTCTTAACAGAAAACCTTGGAAGAATAACCCTGGTTCTAGGAGTCTTCTTGGCTACTCTACTTTTTGGTCGTTTCTTCTGCGGGTTTATTTGCTCATTCGGAGCAATGCAGGATCTTCTATATACTATTGGAAAACTTATCCCATTTAAAGCGAAAATTCCGGAAAAAACTGATAAAATACTAAAGTACATAAAATATGTTGTGCTTATTCTTATCGCTATAGTTGTCTGGGGCTTTTCATTAACCGGAGACGTTATATGGAGCCCTTGGACAGTATTCGGAATTTATTCATCCCCAAGTACCTGGAACAATATTCAATATTTGGTTTCTCTTGGCGGTCTGTTTCTCCTTCTCATAATAATAGGCTCACTACTCATAGAAAGATTCTTCTGCAAATACCTGTGCCCTCTCGGAGCGATTTTCTCTCTGATTTCAAGAACAAGGCTTTTCCCAATCAAGCGTCAGAATGGAAAATGCGGAAACTGTAAACTATGTACTTCAAAGTGCACTATGTCTATTCCGATTTATAAGTATGACGAAATATCATCAGGAGAATGTATCAATTGCATGAAATGCACAGAAATCTGTCTGAATGGAAACATGACAGCGGATACTCTTCCTGCTATATCAGGAACACTAGCAGTTACTGCAATCGCAGGTTTGTTTTATGCAGGAGTTATATCAGACTATTCCTCCACAAATTCAAACAATGAATCTAATAATATAATAACAACAGATGTGGAAAAGATAACATACAAGGACGGTCAATACACTGGAACAGGAACTGGCTTCCGAGGAAATACAAATGTCACGGTTACAGTAAAAAATGGTATTATTTCAGAAATAACTGTCGACTCTTTTAAAGACGATAAAGAGTTTTTCAGTCAGGCTGAAAGTGTTATCATATCATCAGTAATTAGAACACAAAGTACTGATGTTGATGCTGTTAGCGGTGCCACATTCAGTAGTAACGGCCTTATTGAAGCGATTAAAAATGCCCTGAATAATGTGATGCCATCTAATGCAACTTCGGAAACCACAACCAAACAGACAGAAAACAAGGTAAAACAAACCACTTCAACGGAGTCTGAACCGACTACTCAAACTGTTACAGAATCAGTTAAGAGCACTGAAAACGTTAATCAAGAGAAAACAACTTTAAGCAGTACAAGCTTATACACCGACGGCGTATATACCGGAACAGGAACAGGATTCCGTGGAGCTACAAATGTTACTGTGACGGTTAAAAACGGTGAGATAAATGATATCACTATCACATCATATCAAGATGACGACAATTTTTTCAATCGTGCCCAAAAACAAATAATTACAGAAATACTTGGGTCTCAGAATATTGATGTTGATGCTGTTAGCGGTGCAACTTTCAGCAGCAATGGAATTAAGGAAGCTGTTGCAAATGCTTTAGGAATAGAATACACAAATCCAAACAGCATCGCAGAAAAAGGCCATGGAAGGCACCAGCACTAATCAGCGGCACTCTTTACAAAAGAGTGCCGTTCGTGTATAATAAAAACAATAAAGCTGTGGAGGTGCATGATGCCGAAAATCCTTATAACTGATGATGAACCTAATATAGTAACGCTTATCAGTCGATATGCTCAGCGTGAAGGCTATGAAGTCAAAACCGTCTCTGACGGAAGACAAGCCATTGAAGCATGTAAAAATGAAGACTTTGATATCATTATTATGGACGTAATGATGCCAGATACAGATGGATTCACTGCTTGCAAAAAAATAAAGGAGTTTAAAGATATTCCTGTAATCATGCTCTCAGCCAGAGGCACTGAGTATGACAAGTTGTTCGGATTTGAAGTAGGAGTTGATGATTATGTTACCAAACCATTTTCACCTATGGAACTAATGGCGCGGATCAAAGTCATACTTAACCATAAAAAAGTTCCTGAATCAAAAACTGAAGCCGGTATTATAAGCGCCGGAGGAATAGTTATAGACAAACTCGGAATGACAGTAACAATTGACGGTGAAAAAGCGGATTTGACCGCAAAAGAATATGCCATTCTTCTGCTTTTTGTTCAGAATAAAGGAATCGTTTTGTCTCGTGATAGGATCCTTAATGAAGTATGGGGATATGACAGCTTCGGCGTTGACAGAACAGTTGACTGGCAAATCAAGCTTCTGCGCGGTAAATTAGGAGAATACCGTGACTGTATCAAAACGATACGAGGGGTGGGATACAAATTTGAATCTTAAAACAAAATCGTTCCAGAAAAAACTCCTTGTTTACTTTATGTTTTTTACTGCGGTTATTTTCGCTGTTCTTTGGCTTTTACAAACTGTTTTTCTACAGCGATTCTACAATGGAATGATAATAAAAAACACAATCTCAGCTGCAGAAAAAATAGCCGATAAAAGCAACAAGAGCGATATAACCGAATATATAGATGAACTATCTCGTGACAACTCAATTCTTGTTTTCATCACAGATACTGAAGGGAAAATTTTTTACAGTTCAGACGAATATAAAAAAGGGCATAAGAATCATTACATCGAACCTAATAATAATCTAGCGTTCAAGGAAGATCACGGCCACTACAGAGAACTTCCAGAAAACTATAATGAATTTCTCAACTCATTGTCAGCTTCAAGTAATGGCACAACTGAATTGCAATCAGAAGATATTTATGTTTACGGAAGATACATCAATTTTTTTGATCATGATGATAAAGCTGTATTATATATCGGCACAACATTAAACGCGGTTGGTTCAACAGCCAGGATAATCAGACTTCAGCTTATTTGGGTTACAATTCTGTCAATTATTATCGCCTTTGTGCTTGCATGGTTTATGTCAAGAAGTTTCTCACGTCCTGTTGCTCAGCTCACAGAAAAAGCCCATCGACTTGGAGAAAAGAAAATAAACACATCTTTCCAAAAAGGTTTTTGTTCAGAACTCGATGAACTCAATGATACACTTGATGCCACAGCAGATAAGCTCAAGAAGTCTCAGGAGTTTCAGAATGAACTTCTGGCGAATGTGTCACACGATCTAAGGACCCCGCTTACCATGATAAAAGGCTATGCAGAAATGATACGTGATATCTCCCGTGAAGATGAAAAACAATGCGCAGAAGACGTTGCCGTAATCGTTGATGAGACCGACAGACTCACAGCACTTGTAAACGAGATTCTTGAATACTCTGAATTACAGATGACTGATATGGAACTTGAAATGAGTGATGTCAATCTTAGTGAAATAGTAAACTCTGTTACAGACAGCTTTGAAAATCTTTACGTCAAAGACGGCTATTCTTTTGAACGTAATATCTCGGATGACATTCATATCAAAGGCAATATCTCACGCCTGCAAAGAGCAGTATATAATTTAATTGACAATGCAGTCCGTCACTCCGGTGATGATAGATGGATCGGAATAACACTAAAAGCAGAAAACGAAAAAATCATTATTGAAGTATCAGATCATGGCGAAGGAATCGCAGCTGAAGAACTTGAACGTATATGGGATAAGTATTATACCAAACGCCAGCGTCAGGGAAAAGGAGTTTCTGGTCTCGGACTTGCTATTGTAAAACAAACTGTTGCTCTTCACAAAGGCCAATGTAAAGCTGAATCCGAAGTCGGAAAAGGTAGTGCTTTCAGTATTATTCTTAATAGCTAACAATTAACATAGCTATCACTCTCAACTACAAAATCCTCAAATAATCCCCATTGAGTTACGTTCGATTGCTTCTCAACGGGGATTATCTTCATATATAGAACTTGACAGATTTCTAATATGATGGTATAATCGATTTAATATTACTGAGAGGTGAGAAAATGAAGGAATGATTCACTTTTGTTTGCATAAATACCAGTTACAGTATTTTCAATTGAATATACTGTTTTTGTGCTGTCAAAAGTGGATTATGTTCGCATAACCTCTTGTTATTATTTTTTTAGGTGATAGTCAGGACATATATGCCCTGATTTCTGAGGTTATCATGAAACATAACGGAACTGTATGACAGCAAGCAGTTCCGTTTTTTTGTTTACGGAGCTTTACAGGACATATATCCAAAACACTTATTCTCAAAATACAGGAGGAATTGCTTATGTCTCAGATAAGAGCTGATCACCTAACATTCAGTTATGACGGTTCTGTTGAACCAGTCTTTGAAAACGCAACCTTTACTATAGATACAGATTGGAAACTTGGTTTCATTGGCAGGAACGGAAAAGGGAAAACCACATTTCTACGATTATTAACAGGGGAACTATCAGGTCAAGGGACTCTTTCCAAATCAGTAAACGTTGCATACTTCCCCTATCAGATCACTACCATTCAGATGCAAAAAACCGCAGCCGATTTTTTGGAAGAGCTGCGGAAAGATTGTGAACTGTGGCGTGTGATTTGTGAACTTTCAGAATTGCATGAGAATGCAGAAATACTCTATCGTCAGTTTAATACACTTAGTCACGGACAGCGCACAAAAGTATTACTTGCAATTCTTTTTTCAGGAGATAATGATTTTCTTCTTATCGATGAACCTACAAATCATTTGGACTCACAAGCACGTGAAATAGTACGACAGTACCTTTCTACTAAGAAAGGCTTCATCCTTGTATCTCACGATCGTGATCTGCTAGACGCATGTACTGATCATATACTTGTCTTGAACCGCAAAACGATTATGGTACAAAATGGCAACTTCACATGCTGGCAGGAAAACCAACAGCGACGAGATCAGTTTGCAGAAGCCGAAAATGAAAAACATCGCAAACAGATCCGTAAGCTTCGTCAGGCTGCAAAACGCACTTCAGAATGGGCCGAAAAAAACGAAAGATCTAAGATCGGATTTGATCCTGTAAAAGAACATGATCGTTGTATAAGTACCCGCTCATTTATCGGAGCTAAAACCAAAAAGATGCAGAGCAGAGTTAAAAGCACAGAAAAACGAATTGAACGTGAGATCGGTGAACAGGAAGGACTACTGCAGGACATTGAAGAAATCGCATCACTGAAAATGACACCATTACCCCACCATAGGAACACTCTGATAACACTTCACGAATGCACTCTTCAGTATTTAACAGCAGACAAGCCAGTGTTCAAAGATCTGTCATTTAACATTAAACAAGGGGATCGCATTGCGCTGCACGGTGCTAATGGATGTGGAAAATCGACGTTGATGCGATTAATAATGCAAACAGCAGGTCTTCTTCCTGCAGATGATTCTCTGGTTGTCAGCGGAACATGTGAAACTGCATCTCGGCTCATAATTTCATATGTACCACAGGATACTTCATTTCTTCACGGATCAATACCTGAATTCTGTGAAAATCACATGCTTGATCGAAGTCTGTTCTTCACTGTCCTAAGACAGCTTGATTTCAGCCGATCACAGTTAACCAAAGATATCTCTGATTACTCAGCAGGACAGAAGAAGAAAGTGCTTCTCGCAGCAAGTTTACTAACACCCGCTCATATATACATATGGGATGAGCCTCTGAATTTCATCGATGTTTTTTCACGTATGCAGATTGAAACTCTTCTTGAAACTTATCATCCCACAATGTTATTCGCTGAACATGACATAAGATTCCGTGAAAATATCGCAACTGAAACAATCTGCTTATAATGCAATAATCCTGAAATGATAATATTTCAAATGAGCACACTATCCTCAGAGAGATTTTCCCAATTCATATGCGCTATTCGGATACCTAGTATTTTTAAGCATATCAAGTGTCATACAATTTAATGCAATTATAGAACCTTTTACTTCCCAATCCAGATACTTAGTCATTCCCTTAAACGATTCGATTGCACCAGAAGCTGTAGCGCCACTTTTATCTGCCATTGTGACCATCAGCACAGCTTTCTTATCACCATGAAGAAGTGAATCATTTGCATAGAATCGATCTATAACCACTTTAAGTTGTGCATTAATGTCAAAATAGTAGATAGGCGAAACCAACACAACAACATCAGCTTCAATAAGATGGGGATTAAGTTCGTTCATATCATCCTTGAAGGTACAAACCGAAGCGTCTGTATGACACTTTTCACAGGCAATGCAAGGGTGAATATCTTTAAATGCTGCGTCAAATCGATAGACCTCGTGTCCAGCTTCTTCGGCTCCTTGAATAAACCTTTCAGCCAGATATGCAGAAGTTCCATTCTTATGAGCTGAACCAGTAATTACCAATACTTTCATTAAATCAGGCCTCCTTTGCCAATAATATCCAGATTATTCATTATTACAGAAAAACTGAGCACACGAAATGTATTTTCCTGAAAAAGCAATTCCCTCATTCTTATCCAGAAGCATCCTACATATATTAAGAATGGTGCTGTATTTCTTTGTATTACGTGTGTTTATGCATTTAGAAAACTCTGCAGCTATATCATAAGGAACTCTTACCTCATCTAAGAAAGACAATGCTTCCTTAAGGAGGTGTGAACTATGTGAATTATCAGTTATTTTTACCAGCTTTGAAGCTGCTGCTTTAATAATACGATTCTCTGAACGATCAGAAGTAAAGACATCATGCCTAACATATATGCGTTCTCGGTGAACAAGATTACGACGTATATTCTCTGAAAACAGGATCGTACCATGTACCTTGTTCATATTTTCCTCGCGACTCGCATATGTAGAAAGAACTCCGCTTTTTATTATCTTCATCGTTTCTTCTGCAAATACAGAAATGTAGTATTCCATAAAATTAGTATCGGAATCAAAGCCTGAAGGATTGAATGTAATCCCGCATCTCCTTGAAAACTCCGTACAAAGTTCTTTCCTTGCAGTTAAACGTTCTCCCTCCGGTAGAATCTCAATAAGTGTTCCGTCAACAAGAAAAGCAAAACCACAATATGTACCGGCAACAAAACACTTCTTTCCGTTATTCTTTTTTACCATAATAGCATTCCTGCCATCAGCAGCACATGCCTCAGCAAAATCTCCAAGCATTTCGGATAGCTTTTCATTCTCACGTGAGATCTCTGCTATCATCTCATTAGCCGATACGCAAAAGTGTCTCGTGTACATTATTATCTCCGTTCATCAGGAAATGTCTTTATAAATTCTTATAAAGTGTTCCTTACTCCAGTTCATAGGATTTCCTAATCTGTATAGCTTTTGCCCTGAATCAAAATGCTTGATGTATTTCGGTTTTATACATTCTACAAAAGCATTGTCATCGTTTAGAACAAGTTTGATTCTTTCATAATCATCAAAGAAGTATTCCTGCAGAAGCGGGATTATCTTAGTAGAGAATACTTCTCTAAGTTCATTGATTGTTTTGATACACCCGTTGCTGTTCATGAAATACGCATGACCAATTGCATGCTCTCTGTCATAATAATACTCAATTCGTTCATTAAGTGCCGTAAGAAGTTCACAGAGATTTACTCCATCACAGTCTCCGAGCAGAGAGGGTATTGGCATCATTTCAATAAAATCAAATCGTCTTCTGAGTGCAGTATCAAGCATTGCAATAGATCTGTCAGCTGTATTCATAGTACCAAGAATATATAGATTTGACGGTACTGAGAACTCTGTCTGCGAATATGGTAATATTACAGAAGAACCGCGTTTTGATTCCTCAATTAGAGTGATCAGCTCACCAAATATTCTTGATATATTTCCTCTGTTTATCTCGTCCATAATAGCTACAAAGTTCATATTAGGGCTCTTTGTAGCCTTCTCGCATAATGACTTAAAAACGCCGTTATACGGACGATAAATAACAGTAGTATCTGCGTGGGCAATATTAGTATCGTTTCCATATTTATCAACTACAACAGGCCTGATACCTTCAACAAACTCCTCATAACTCAATGATTGATGGAACGTTGTGAATTTGATATGCCCTAATGCGACATACTTTGCATATCTTTCTTTAATAGAAGAATAGCTCTCTCCTTCAGCTATTTTTTCACCTTCTATTAATTCAACTGCATATTTCACAACATTATACGTTTTACCTGTACCAGGCGGTCCGTATAGGATCTGATTAAGAGGAGCCTCAAACCTTCTGCGCTGATGTTCAGTTAATGGAGCTTCTGATGATTCTGTTTCATTCTTAGCATCGATTAATTCCCATGACAACACGTCAAAAACTCTCATGTTTTTGAATTTGAAATTTGTCTCACGAAAATCCAGAATAACACGACAATTTGGAATATATTGAGAAATCTCCTCTGTTTTTTCAACGCCAATTCCCAATGATTTAAAAACCAGAGAATCAATTTCATTCTGCCCAAGAATTGGGAATGTAAATGGTTTCAAGCAGTGAAGGATTCTCGACAAGACATATACTGGAATCCCAGAATTCTTGATTTGCAAATCGAACATCTGCTGAACTGTATCATAAAGTTTACTGTCTATTTCAAGTCCGGAAAGATTAATGCACAATTTGAAAAAAGCCTGGATTGGTTCGGATTTTTCACCAAATGTTGTGAATTCAAACATCGGAGTTTCTGCCAGAAACTCCATTTCCTTTTTTCCGACTGTATGACTAAACAGTTTTTTCGAGTCATCACTCCATATTCTGTCGACAGTAGTTTCTAGCAAGAGTTTATCATTATGAAGCAAATGACTTTTCTTAATATATTGCTTGCTCTCAATCTTATTGTCTGTCCAGTTCCCAAGTGCTAAGTAATATAGTAACTCTAAATCGTGAAAATCAATTATCTCAATTCTTCTCAATTTGGCATAATACTCAACCGCTTTACGTACTGAGCGGTATGTTCCGTCAAATTCATTAGGTAGTATTTCATTCTTACGCTTTAGTTCATCAATAATAATCATTCTATCCATATTTCAGACTGCCTTTCGATATTAGCTTTGGGAACCATATCTTTTCTAAAAAACAATTTATAAAACGTCTTTGCAAACGGAATCGATAATGCTATTTTTTATTGTAGCACATATTGACCAAAAAATCAATAGTTTAGAAAGATTTTCTGTTGAATTCTTCACAATATTTTCCGTATATTACCTATGTTGAATTTCTGATATCTTGGAATTCATTTTTAGATATGATATAATAACGATAGAGTTCAAGGTTAGGAGAATTATAATGTATTACATAATAAAAAACAAACTTGAAATTATTAACGAACTGCACATCAAAGACAAAAACACTAAATACGTAGTAGTTCTAACTTCAGCAGAATGGCTTGAGAACAAAGAACTATTCGATATGGGAATCGAAATGGATATCGATCTATCCACTATAAATTCCACCAAAGCCGAAGTCAACTATGATTCACTTACAGGAACTTTTTCAGTTCCAAACAGAGATAATATTTCAGCACCTAACACATGTTTTGCTTTTGCTCTCGATGAAAAGGGCATAGTATTCATTGATGACAGCGGATTCGTAAACGGCATTATCACAAATATAATCAACTCAAAACGATGGACTATACCAAGCCTCGAGCGTTTCATATACGATTTCCTGGAACAGATTGTTATACGCGATCAGCTTATCCTCGAGAAGTTCGATAAAGAACTTGATGAGATAGAATCAGCACTGCTTGAAGGCGATGATAAGGATCCGTCCTTAAGGGTAAGTAATATAAGAAGTAATCTTCGTGATCTTCGTATCCACTACGAACAACTTCTCGACTTAAGTCAGGAACTCGAAGAAAACGAAAACGATTTTTTCAACGAAGATAATACTCGATATTTTCATTTGTTTTCACAACGTGTTTCTAGACTGCATGACATTACAAATTCTCTTCGTGAATACTCACTACAAATTCGCGACCTGTTCAAATCTCAGCTTGATGTGAAGCAAAATCACATTATGGCTCTGCTCACAGTTATTACATCAATATTCATGCCTCTTACACTTATTGCAGGATGGTATGGAATGAATTTCAGATATATGCCAGAGCTTGAATACAAAATAGCATATCCTATTGTAATTGCTGTAAGTATAATAATTGTAATAATAAGCCTAATTTTCTTTAAAAAGAAAAAATGGCTTTAAATCAGAGAAATGAAGCTTGACCAAAATTAAATAATAAAATTTTAAAAAAGGGTTGACAAATGAATTTTCATGTGCTATAATCCAAAACATAAGCTATGAGGAAGCCAAGCAGAGTATTGTCAATGTCTTCAGAGAGCCGGCGTTTGGTGTAAGTCGGTGTCATGCAAAACTATGTATCCCTTCTGAGCTGGAGTGCTGAAAGTTACTAGTAAGCAGTCCCGTGATTCTGCGATAATGAATAGGGCTTGTTAGAGTCTGAAGTGGTGTTACGCAATAGCGGCACAATTTGAGTGGTACCGCGGGTAAACATGAAATGTTACTCGTCTCAAAGATCTTATTCTTTGAGGCGAGTTTTTTATTTTTTAAAAAAGGAGAAGTTATCATGAGCGAAAAGTCTAATGTACAGAATGCAGAAGAAAGAATCAAAGAGGTCGCTGAAAGAATCTCTCGTCTACGTGAAGACTTGGGCATTTCCATTGAAGAAATGGCTAAAATCACTGACCATTCAATTGAAGACTATAAAAAACTTGAATCCGGCGAACTTGACTTCAGCTTTACATTTGTGTATAAGTGTGCAAACGCTTTTCATGTTGAGATAACTGATCTTATGGAAGGCAGCAGCCCTGAGCTAAGCGGCTACACAGTTACAAGAAAAGGTGAAGGCGTTCCAATTGTCCGCAGAAAAGGTTTTGCGTACAATCGTCTAGCTTCAAAGTTCAAAAATAAAACTGTTGAACCTTTCCATGTAGTAATCCCTTATTCAGAAGACGCTCTTTCTGAACCTCTCCATATGGCTAGTCACGCAGGTCAGGAAATGGACATTGTTCTCAAAGGTACTCTTCGTATGACAGTCGGATCTCATACTGAGATCCTGCACGAAGGTGATAGTATCTATTATGATAGTTCCATGCCTCACGATGAAGTCGCATTAGGTGGAGAAGACTGCGAGATCTATGCTTTTGTAATGGCACCTCATGGAACTTCAGGTATGTCAGAATACCGCGAGCATGTTGCGGAACACCATCTCACCAACGTTGACAAAGCCGGACTGCTTCATCCCATCTCAGAAAAGTTTGTTAAATGTGAAACTTCTGAAGAAGGAATTCTCAGTGCAGTTCATTTCGAGAACCAGGACAAATTCAACTTTGCTTTTGACATCGTCGATGCTATGGCTGAAAAATGTCCAGATAAAACCGCAATGATCTATGTTGATGTTGATCACAATGAGCGTCGCTTCACTTTCAAGGATATCAAACGCTATTCCTGCCAGACAGCAAATTACTTCAAGTCACTCGGAATCAAAAAAGGTGACCGTGTAATGCTCATTCTGAAACGTCATTATCAGTTCTGGTTTTCAATTATTGCACTTCACCGCATCGGTGCTCTTGTTATCCCTGCATCGAACATGCTAAAGGAACATGACCTAGAATATCGTTTCAATTCTGCGGAAGTTTCTGCTATTGTCTGCACTTCAGACGGAGATGTTGCTGATGAAGTTGATAAAGCATGCAAAGTATCTCCTTCAATGAAAACTAAAATAATAGTAAACGGTCAGCGCGATGGCTGGCATGATTTCAATGCAGAACTACCCGCATACAGTACCCACTTTGAACGCACAGCTGATACTCCTTGTGGAACAGACCCCATGCTCATATTCTTCAGTTCCGGAACATCAGGTAATCCCAAACTTGTTCTCCACAGCTATCAGTACCCACTAGGTCACTATGTAACAGCTCGTTACTGGCAAAACGCTGATCCAAACGGTCTTCATTTCACAATTTCGGATACCGGATGGGGGAAAGCCCTCTGGGGAAAACTCTATGGTCAATGGATGTGTGAAGCAGCAATATTCGTATATGATTTTGAAAGATTCCACGCAGATGATATTCTTCCGATGTTCAAAAAATACAATGTTACATCATTCTGCGCTCCGCCTACAATGTATCGTTTCTTTATAAAGGAAGACATTTCAAAATATGATCTTTCATCACTGAAATACGCCTGCATTGCAGGTGAAGCTCTAAATCCAGAAGTATTCCATCAGTTCTATAAGGCAACAGGTATAAAGCTGATGGAAGGATTTGGACAGACAGAAACAACACTCTCAATCGCAAACGTAGTCGGAATGGAACCCAAACCCGGAAGCATGGGCAAACCCAATCCTCAATATGATGTTCAGGTCCTTTTGCCTGATGGCACTCCAGCCGGAGTCGGAGAAACCGGTGAGATCTGTATAAAACTCAAAGATGAAGGTGTACCCGGGCTGGCTCTTTGCTATTACGGTGATGAAGAAAACACTGCCGAAACATGGCGTGAAGGCTTCTATCACACCGGAGATACAGCTTGGGTCGATGAAGATGGATACTTCTGGTATGTAGGAAGAGTCGATGATGTAATCAAATCATCCGGATACCGCATCGGCCCATTCGAAATCGAAAGCGTACTTATGGAACTTCCATACGTTCTTGAATGTGCTGTTACAGGCGTTCCTGATGAGATTCGCGGACAGGTAGTTAAAGCAACTATTGTCCTTACAAAAGGCACCACTGGTTCTGATGAACTTGTTAAAGAAATCAAGGAATATGTGAAGAGTCGCACCGCACCATACAAGTACCCACGTGTTGTTGAATTCATTGATGAACTTCCCAAAACTGTCGGAAGCGGAAAAATACGCCGTGCTGCAATCCGTGAAATGGACAAGACAAAATATCAGAAATAACACCGACCAAAATAACTTTCAAATGCTGCAGAAACTGCGGCATTTTTTCTTTAAATATGATTTAAAATATCTCTTTTCATTCTACAGCTTAGCAAAAATGATTTTCATATTTTTCTCCATTTGTTAAATTGCTCTATAACACTTGCTTAACATTGTATAATATGACAAGCACAAAATATCCAATTAGTATTATTCAGTCCAAATATATATTCAAATGTAATATTTTTATGAACGCAATCGTTGATTTTTATAAACATATTGACATATTGTTTGTCTCAGTGTAAAATAGTATTATACTTAATGAAAAACAACAGTGCTTAAATGCACATGATATACAGAGGTAATAATATGTCAGGATCTATAAAAAGAAGAATCGCTGTTTCAATGGCTCTGATACTCTTCCTGTTCGTCCTGATCAGCTTCGGTGCTTCCTATCTTATTATCAGTAAGATAGGAAGGCACTATCAAGAAGCCGCATTATCAGCTGCGCTTGATTTTGCTGAGCTGACCATTGACGCCGATTCCGCCAAAGAATGCTTTTCAACAAGGAACAGAACAGAAGACTACTATACCGTACAAAATAAAATATGCGATTATCAGAAAAAGAATAAAGCGACTGTCAGTCGTATATCACTCGTAAGCTTCAGTAATTCATCTGGCAGCTTTATTTACGATTCCGCGGGTGAGGAATTGGGTGCAAAGCTTAATTATAATGAACAAACATTTGCCTCAAAAGCAGAACTCATAAACGGAAGAAGTTCGCTTCAATACAGGACAAATGACTCAATTACTGCGCTTCGTCCAATTAGAACAGTTGATGATACACTATGCGGATATATCATAGTAAAACTCACGAGTCATTATGAAAAATCATTTCTAACATATGCATTTTATTTATTCTGCGTATTGTTTGTTGTAAGTTTACTCTTTGCTTTTATTATCGCCAATTTTCTCAACAGAAGGGTATTCCGCCCAATTAAGCAGATTACCGATTCTGCTGTGTATCTGTCAGGTGATGACAGTGTTTCAGAAGGAAAAGACGCATCAGTAATGTTTGATACGACACGAAGCGATGAAATCGGACGCCTTAGCGCTGCGCTTCAAAAAATATTCTTCGATATGAATACTGGCGCAGAGCATCTCTCTCAGGCAATTTATGATGCCAATCACGACGGTATGACTCAGCACCTGAATAAACGATGCTATCACAGCATGGAAGAAACATTTCGCAATAGCAATCAGCTTTGTGTAATCTACTTTGATGTCAATAACCTCAAATTAATGAATGATAAACTCGGTCATGAAAGCGGCGACTATGTTATAAAGAGCGCAGCTGACTATATCCGAACTTACGTAGGACAAGGCGATTACTGCTTCCGTATGGGAGGAGATGAATTTCTAATAGTCATGACTGAAAAATCATTCCGGGAACTTGATGGTATAATGGAAAAACTAGAAAATGATTCTCCATATATTCTCAGCAAGGACACTGACAGCATAAAATGTTCGCTGTCATATGGTTGTGCCTTCGCAAAGGGCGAGTTTAGTTACGACGATCTTCTCGCTGAAGCCGAGGATAATATGTACAGAAAGAAATCTGAGCTTAAAAAGCTACTGCAGATGCCCGACAGATAGTGGGGTGATGAAGTGAAAAAGAAAGAGAAAAAACGCAGAGCTGCGCTTCTTTCAAATCTGCCTTTAGTGTTTAAATTTGTTTTTATGAATATACTTCTTGTTACTGCGGTATTGCTCGTATGGATAGCAATGATACGATCAATACAAGCAACACAGAAGGAAAAGTATAAACAAATGGAAAACACTGCAGTAAGCGCAACTGCAGATTTAATGAATGTTACTGTTGAAACTGCTGTATCTATTGCAAAAAGCATTTATACTAACGGAAATATCTACAATTTCCTAAATACTGAGTATTCCTCAGCATCAGAATACTACTCGGTTTATTTCCCCTTGCAGGAAAACACAGCACTTAATATAGCTGATACAAATATAATAAAAAGCTGCCTTATTTATACATCTAACTCTACAGTTCTTACAGGAGGAAACATAAGAAAGCTTAGTGAATTCAAAGAACAGTATTGGTACAAATACTTTATAAAGACAAAAAAACCTACTGTATTATGTATTGACCCTGATACTAGTGAATTAATCCTTGTAAGGAAACTGGATTATCAGAATCTCAAAACAGGCGAAAGCTATATCTGCATGTATCTTGAGCCCAATGTACTCAGCAGTTTTGCTGATGATTTTGGATTCGACGGTGAGCTCTATGTTATGAGCGGCGGTGATCTGATTTATAGTAGTAATAAAGATGATACTTCCGTGGACAGTATTGTTATTGGTCCTGATTTTGAATGTATCCAACGAAATTACTACACTACAGAAATGGAATTCTATTCCTGTTCAAATAAAAAAGGATTCAAGGATTTTGTTGAGATAAATATAGTACCTCTATCAAGCTTGCTCATTATCACTATTATAGCTTTTATAGCCGGAACTGTAATGGCAGTTAACATGAAACGCCGCATTAAAAAAGCAATAAATGAATACTCATCAATCGGAAGCATGAAATCTCTATTGGAAACAGGAAACGGAAGAGATGAAATCGGACGATTACTTGATGTGTGCGGAGAAATGTCCGAAAAACTTGAAGCAACAGGTAGTGAATTCAAACAGCATAGTGATTCTCTTGTACGGAAAAGCAGTGAATATGATTCGTTGTTCTCAACAGCAATGCGACTTGATGCAGAACTTGTTGTTGCAGAAAGGTTGCCTGATCTGATGTCATACAACAACGAAGAATTCTTTCCGCTTTCATTCGAATTAGAACTTATTAAGAAAACAGCATTAAAATTTGGTGGGATGTATAGTGGTAATGTTTCTAATTCAAATCTGAAGGTGCCCGCATATTCGTTGGTACTAGTTGCTGAAGATGCTTTCAGAGAACTTGGTACATACAGTGTTGAAATAAATGAAAACGCAGATAAAGCCGAGATAAAGTTTGAAGGCGAAAAAGCTCCTAGATCAACAGATGTTCTCAAACTCAGCGCTATTTTCGAAGATGAAAATGTAAGCAGCGAGTATGCATTTGACAGAAGTTACAGGTTTAATCCATACATCCGACTCAAACACTGTCTTGGAAACAATGCAGAACTCGAAATTAACGGTAAAAACAAGCTCAGTCTTGTAATAAAAATAAAAAAAGAAAAGGGTGAATGATATGACAGTCAAACGTTTATTTTCAGTAATATCCGCGACCATGCTGTCACTTTCTCTCTCTGCATGTGGTAAAACTACAGATTCACCATCTGCGAAAGAAGAGAAAGAAGAACAATCCACCTATAAGGAATTCGATGGCATATATGCAGCCAGACTTACTCCTGTAAACGAAGGAAATGAAATTCAACAATTAATTGCTGAAAAGACTGGTGTTATCCTAAAGCAGCAATTCATTGCTGATCAGGATGATATCAACCAAACATTCAGTGACATGATAATCAAAAACAAATATCCGGATTTTATGGCACCTGATGCTGCCAACTGTCAGGAACTCATCAAAGCAGGCGCATTCATCCCAATCGATAATTACTGGGATAAATATCCCAACATCAAAGCACTATATTCTGATAACCAATGGGATTTAGCTCGTGCAGCAGACGGCCACATCTATTATATTCCTCTATTCAACTCTGTAAATACCAGAGATGTTTACCCTACTCACAGTGGCGAAGCTTTCTGGGTTCAAGTTAAAGTACTTGAATGGGCAAATTATCCTGAGCTTAAAACTCTTGATGATTTTTTTGACCTCATTGAAAGTTATCTCGAGGAAAATCCTACGAATGAAAATGGTGAACCATATATTGGATATGAGATAGAAGCAAATGATGCATGGTTCTTTGCGCTAGACAATCCTCCAATGTTCCTCGATGGTTATCCAAACGATGGTTGCTGTATCGTTGATCCAGAAACACGTGTTGCAAAAGACTATAATCTATCTGAAACAGCACAGAAGTGGTTTAAAAAGCTAAACGAAGAATACCAAAAAGGTGTTATTGATCCTGAATGCTTTGTTATGACTTCAGATCAGTACTACTCAAAACTTGGAACTGGAAGAGTACTCGGACTTGTAGATCAGAGATGGAATTTCAACAGTGCAGTAAACAAGCTTCCTGAAGATTGTACATATATTCCATTTGGTATTACTATAGACGAGAGTATTCAGCCTCGTTACAGAGATAAGAATTCATTTGATGGTTCTGCAGGAGCTGGAATTTCAATTAGCTGCAGCGATCCTGAAGGCGCAATGAAATTTATTAGTGACCTGCTCGAACCTGATGTTCATCTTCTCAGATTCTGGGGCATTGAAGATGTAGATTATACTGTCCGAGATGATGGCGTTTTCGAAATGACAAATGAACAGTATGCACGGTGGAACGATGCAGATTATAAAGTCAACCATGTATGCACTTACGATTATATGCCACAGATTCAAGGGTTAGCTGCTGACGGCATAAATGCCTACCAGCCAGCTAACCAGCCTAACATATTCTATCAGCAACTTTCTGAGAGCGTAAAGAAATGCTTTAGTGCTTACGGAGTACAAACTTTTGCAGAAATGCTCAACGAACCGGAGGATAATCCACCCTGGTATCCAATGTGGACTTTCAGCAACGCTGTCACAGATGATACAGATTATGGAAGAATAATGAAGCAGATAGATGCACTCAAACACAAAGATCTTCCGCTAATTGTTATGAGCGAAGACTTCGATGCTGCTTGGAGTAACTATGTTGAAGAATATGGAAGTATTGACACGCAAGTTTACTTCGACGAGCTTACTGCAGAGGTTCAAAGGCGTTGTAAATAATACGTTCCTTTGTTCTCTGTAAATAGATGCAGCCACAAAGGTCCACCCCCTATTGTGGCTGCATATTCCCAATTGATTATTCCTATTCAGCACAAATATTTTGGAAAGGAGGCAGCCGGTTTATGAACCACGATTATTCTTGGATACATAACATGTTATTTGAACTTACATTTGTTAAATCTGAAAAAGAACGCTTCGAACTACTTGATCAGTACCGCAACAACCATATTTCTGAATTGGACTCGCAAATAATAAATGATACTGAAGCTCTTATTCGGTCAAACACTTTAATAAGCGCGATGGATCATAAATTATCGGCTCTCTCTGATACTGAACGTGCTGAACTTGAAGAAACGGAACATATCATAAATGAAAATCTGTTTGATTATTATTTCCAGCCAATAGTAAATACAACTGATGGAGAGATTTATTCTTACGAAGCTCTTATGAGACCTAAAAGCACTTTGAAGCTCACTCCGCTGCAAATCCTTAAATACGCTGGAATAATGAACAGACTGTCTGATATCGAGCGCGGTACTTTTTTGAATGTGCTTGGAATCATAGATGCGCATAAAGAAGAATTTGGTGGGAAATTTGTATTTATAAACAGCATTCCGGAAGTCAAACTAGATGTTGATGATTTCAAAAATGTTACCAATATGCTTCTAAAACATGCAGACACTGCCGTTATTGAAATGACAGAGCAGTCAGAAGTTGATGACTACAATCTTGAAATCATCAAAGAACGCTATAATAATATGGGAATAAAAATGGCAATTGACGACTATGGTTCAGGCTATTCAAACGTTGGTAATCTTCTTAGATACATGCCAAATGTTGTAAAGGTTGACCGATCACTGCTTAGCGAAATTCAAAAAAGCCCTAAAAAGCGTCATTTTGTCAGAGAAATTATTCAGTTTTGCCATGATAATGATATTCTCGCACTGGCTGAAGGAATTGAATCTTCTGAAGAGCTTCACACAGTTATAATGCTCGGAGCCGACCTCATTCAAGGCTACTATACATCAAGGCCCTCTCCAGAAATCATTGCTTCTATCCCAGACGAAATCAAGCAACAGATAAAACGATATCATCAGGAACGCGAAGACGGCATTGGTCAACAGATTTATATAGCTGACTGTTCCGAACGCATCATGATTGAAAGACTAACCCAATCCGAAATGAAACGTATTGTTATCGGCGCTAATGGGAACGGCGACGTCACAATTGAGGGTGATGTCAATATCGACACACCACTTCGCATTGAAGTTAGAAAAGGTTTCACTGGAAAGATTACTCTAGAGAATACATGGCTGACAAGCATAAAGAATAAACCGTGTATTGACATAGGCGAAGACTGTAACGTTTCTATTGCTTTAATAGGTGAAAACAAACTTGAAGCAGGCGGAATACGTGTACCTGAATCATCAAAGCTTACGATTTCCGGAGACGGAAAACTTGAGATTGAACTAGATGGCAATGAGTATTACGGTATTGGAAACGGCATTGGCCTATTGCATGGTGAACTTATATTTGAACAATCAGGCAGAATCACTGTAAATGCCCATGGTCAAACGGGCGTTGCAATCGGATCTGGAAGCGGAGGCATCATCAGAATCAATCAAGGACAGTACAGGCTTAATCTTCAAGGCGATGTCGGCCTTGGAATCGGAGCGATGTACTCAAAATGTGATCTAGTAATACACGACTGCGATATCGGCATGGAACTTACTTTGGCAAGAGGCGCAGCAATTGGTTCAATAGGAAGGTCAAGCAATCTTGATATATACAAGACATCCGCCAAATTATTCATGTCAGGAGTTGAACTGGTTGGAATAGGTTCTGTGGGAGGTGAAAGCAGCACTCTGTCTATTCGTGAAGCAAGCTGTATAATAAATATGAAAGGCGAATGCTGTTCCGCAATTGCCGCTCTTGATGGGAAAAGTGAGATCTCAGTTGAAACGGCTTCAATACGCATTTCTTCTTGTGGAGATCAGGCGCTTGGAATCGGTGGATTTACGGGAGATACCCTCCTCAGCCAGAATACAGCTGATACACATATTGCTATTGATAGTCCTATAACTCTGTCCAATTACTTTCATCCAGAGAACCTTGTTATTGATAGTGGTAAATTTGTCTTGTCTCATAACGGAAAAGAAATCATTCATACAGAATGAAGAGTTTACGTTATAACAAAATTGCCGCCAGACAACAAAGCATAATTATCTGTAGCTTTGCATGATTGACGGCATTCTACACAAAATAAAAAAAGCCCATGAATGACATGGGAACATTTGGGCTATGAAAACAAAAGACCACCGCTTAGGCGGCGCCGACAGATTTCCGGAGCCAGCGTCGCCATATAGCACAGGAACGGTGGTTGTTAAGGAGGTTGTATTTTCAGATTTTTTCGTCTGAATTGCTCCAAATTCTTTGCTCTTATTTATGTAATCCAACAAATAATAATGACAGATTACTATATATTTTTGACTTATTATATTATCTTTCCGAGATCATGTCAAGATGATAAATATCATTTTCTCAGTTACATTTGTCACTTTATTCGAATAAAGTGCAACTCAAAAATCTCTTTCTTTTATTATTCATTTTCACTTTCAGCAGGAAAAGCTCCCATTTACGGGAGCTTTTCCTGTTATTCTACAAAAGTTTGTGAATATGTTCCTGAATTGGTTGCTTTATTCTCTAAAAAGATTGAATAGTCATAAAGCCGAGTGATTTACTCACTTTTCTTCAGATAGTCTTCCAATGAAACTGCTTCTTCATTAGTTGAAATGTATGCGTAATAAGCAAGTATTGAAGATGCGTCGATTGCACTTATACTTCCATCAGCATTCACATCAGCAGCAGCCTTCTGCTTCTCATCAAGCTCTGAAGGTGAATTTGTCGACGCAAGCGCATATTCCTTAAGTATCAGTGAAGCATCCTTAGCATCAATCTTTCCGTCCTCATTAACATCTCCAAGAGTGTATATCGGAACTCTCGGTCTTACTGTCACATCAATTGAAACGCTCTTTCCATCAGCAATTGATGCTACTACAGTAGCTGTCCCTTCAGCAGCAGCTCTAATAACGCCTCTTTCATCAACAGTAACAACAGCTTCATCAGATGAACTGAATGTAACTCCTTCTATGCCCGCCTTGATTGTATACTTATCACCTATAGCCATAGAAAGTACCTTTGGACTGATTACTATTTCTCCATCGAGTTGCTCGAACTTAAATTCATTTGCATCAGCATATTCTTTTGCGGTAGATTCTTTGTATCCATGAATTGTTCCACTATATTCATCGTTCAAAGATTTATCTTCAATCACACATTCCTTGCCATAAATATAAAGATCTGTGTTAGTTTCAGAGAATGCATTACCCTTAATCATAGCTATGCTCTCAGGTATCTCTGCAGATATTAATGCCGAGCAATTATTGAAAGCATATTCGTCAATACGCGTAGTTGCTGTACCACAAATATCAACTTCTCTAAGTGTGGACATGTTTGAAAATGCATAGCGTGGTATTTTCTCTCCGCCTGTTATTATTATCTTTGATATACCATAGCGTGTAAAATCCATTTCATCATTTTCCCAGTTCCAATGCTGATCTATGAAGAGATCAGCTACCGAATGATCTGGATTTACCGCCCCCTCTGCCTCTGCAGCACTTGCATCTGTAGCTGCATATGGAATTTGTAGTGTCTCGAGAGCCAAGCAACCATTCACCATCATTCTCCCCATTGAGGTAACTGTATCTGGAATAACAAGAGAACTAATACCTGTACAATTTGCAAAGGCATACTGATCAATTGCTTCCATACCATCAACGAGTTTGAACTCCTTCATCGAAGTACAGTTACAAAATGTTCCAACACCGACCATTTTCAGGGTTTTTGGAAGCTTTATCTCTGTTAGATTTGTACAGTCATAAAAAGCATATTCATCTATTTGAGTAATGGCAGTTTCACTAAGGTCAATCTCATTGAGACACTTTAAACTTGCAAAAGCATTCTTGGGAATCTTTTCTCCTCCTGTTATGGTAAGTTTGGTCAGCTTATACTTAGAAGGATTAAACGCATCATTTGCCCAGTTCCAGTGCTGATCCACAAAGAGATCGGTAACCGATTGATCTGGATTTGTTGAGCCATCAATCACTGCACAGTCTTCATTTGTAGCAGCATATGGAAGAGTTAGTTCCGTAAGTTCAGTACAGTCAAGCAACAGCATTCTTCCCATAGATTTAACATTTGCTGGAATAACCAATGTCTTGATTCCCGTACAGTTACAGAATCCATATTGCCCAATTGACTCATACGACTCTGGAAGTGTAGTTATTTCAAGTTTGGTACAATACGCAAATACACCGTCTCCTAGGTTCTTGATTTTTCCGTTATCCGGGAGTGATGTTATCGGCGTCGCATAATAAGCATAGTTTCCGATATCCGTCAAAGTTTCCGGTATTTTTATATTTGTAAGAACTGAACATTTATAGAAAGCGTATGCATCTATTGCTGTGATCTTAGTTTCACTAAGATTGATCTCCTTAATTCCGGTCATTCCTGCGAAAGCGTTTCGAGGTACCTTATCTCCACCTTTGATTGTTATCTTTGTAAGCTTGTATGGAGAGAAATCCATCTCATCATTTTCCCAGTTCCAGTGCTGATCTATGAAGAGATCTGCAACAGATCTATCTGGATTTGTATCTCCCGCTGTCTCTGCACAACTTGCATCAGTTGCAGCATATGGAAGAATCAGTTCCTCAAGTTCAGTACAGCCAAGCAGCATCATTCTTCCCATCGAAGTAACTGTCATTGGGATAGTAAGCGAATTTATCCCTGTACAGTTCTCGAAACAATATGGACCTACACATTCAAGACCATCCACGAGTTTGAACTCCTTCATCGAAGTACAGTTACGGAATACTGCCTTGTCAATGTTTTTTAATGTCGAAGGGAGCTTTATCTCTTTTAGTCCGGTACAATCGTTAAAAGCATATTCGCCTATTGCAGATATAGGAGCACCACTTAAATCTATCTCTGTAAGGCAGTTAAAATTCGAGAATGCGTACTTAGGTACCTTTTCTCCGCCTGTTATGATAATCTTTGTGAGCTTATACTGAGAAGAATCAAAAGCATCATTTTCCCAGGCCCAGTGCTGATCATAGAAAAGATCTGTGACAGATTTATCAGGATTTAAATCTCCATCTACTGTTGAACAAATCGCATCTGTTGACGCATAAGGAAGCGAAAGTTCTTCAAGTTCAGTACATCCGCTAAGTAGCATTCTACCCATGGATGTAACATTCTCAGGAATAACAAGACTTTTAATACCTGTACATCCGGCTAGAGCGTATTGTCCTATAGTTTCAACGCCATCGAGCCTTATATTTTTTATTTTTGAACAACCTAAAAGCGCACTGTCACATATATTTTTTATGCTATCAGGTAATATTATAGTCTCATCAGTAAATTCTGTTTTATCACTAACAGCCAAAAGGGTATCACAACCATTGAACAGATTTTTTCCAAGACTTGTAATAACCAAATCCTTAGAAGGATCTTCGTTCTCGATAAACACCTGCTTTATTTCCATATCCTTGAACGGAGAATTATCAAACTCTTTCATCTCTCCATATCCCTTGATATGAACATATCCATTGTCATATATTTCTGCACTGATGTTTTCTCCGAGAACAATTGTTGAAGATGGTTCATCAGGCATTATAACTTCTGTGCTGCTTACTGTCGTCGTTTCAGCTGACGCTTCTGTTTTTACTGTAGTTACTTCTGTTGGAGTTCCTGTTGTAGTTAATGTTGTTGCTGCTGCTGTTGTTTGGGTTGTTATTTCTTCTGATTTGCCGTTTTCATCAATTGCAACATGCATATTTGTTAGATCATGACTTGAAATGGCGTGTATCATATTTGATGACAAACCCGTAGACGCTGCTGAACTGCACAAAACTGCACTAAGCGTACTCGCAATTATACGTTTGATCATTTCACTACTCCTAACATATTATAATATCATTGAACAATAACCAATGTATGTAAATTATACAACACTTTATACTCACAGTCAACAATTTTGTTAAAAGATAGCATTTTTTGATAAGTTGCTATTATTTTTTAATTTTTAAAGACTTTTTAAACTATGATATGGTATTATTAAATCAACAAGAAACAAATAAGGAGTTCAATTATGTTCTTTAAAATGCTGAAAAGCGACCTTAAACGAAAAAAAGGTCTGAACGTAATACTGTTCATATTCATATCTGTCGCGTCGATACTTGTATTTGCAGGCTCGGTGCAGATATTCTCCAATTTCACCCGTGAGCAGACGGCAAAGAGACTGTGTCACAGTTCTGACGCTATATTCTGGACAGTAAGGAACAAGGAAGGCAGCGAAGAGATAAGTCAAAAAGCCGTGGAGCATCTCGACAGCATCAACAATGTCAGCGAATGGAGCATATCGGAGATGACGCTGATAAATATTAAGAATCTGGACTTCCCCGACTACGACGAGGAAGATAACTCCTACGTCTTCAGCGGTAAGATACAGTGCTTTTTAACACTCCCCCGTGAGCACGACCTCACCTATGACCTTGACGACGAGCCATTTTATGTACCAAACGGATGTATCGCCGTCCCAACCGAAATATCACTCGAGACAGGCGTAAAAAAGGGTGATTTCATCAGGTTAACAAGCGATACAGGTGATACTTACGAGCTTGAGGTTTGCACTGTATTCAAGGACAATATCGTCAACGGACTGTGCAGATATATTGTCTCCGACGAGGACTACAAGGTGCTTTCGGAGAGCTTCGTCAGGAGGTTCACCTCCTACAACGTATGCCTGAAGGACAATTCCTACATAAAGATAGAAGCTGTCGAGAACGAGCTTGAAGAAAACGGCGTTCCGCTGATAACTATAGCCTACATGGGCTATGTTGACGACAATCTCGTTATGATGCAGATAATTTCGGTATTCATCATACTCATAAGTGTTTTCCTTATCGCGATAATCTTTATGACAATACGTTTCACCATGATAGCCGATCTTAAGAGCGAAGAAAAGGAGATTGGCATGATGAAGGCTCTGGGTATAGAGTCGTTCAGCTTCCGCTGGATATTTGCCGCTAAATACATAGCCTTTGCTATAGTTGGCGGTATCATAGGTATAGCCGCGGGACTCCCGCTTGCGGCTATACTGGTGAATATGTTTGGTCCCGACGTCATTCTCCCCGAGAGTTACGTCATGGTACTTATCGGCATAGCGTCCGTAGTTGTGATGATATTCGTAATGATAGCTTTCTCGCTCTTCGTAATGCGTAGGATAAAGAAAATATCCATTATCGACGCCATTCACGGCGAGAACCACGGTGAGCGCTTCAAGAAGGGCTTCCCGCTGTTTCTTCACAAAAGGAAGAAAATGTCTGTGCCGCTGTTCTTTGCGCTGACGGATATCCTCGGGCGCTTCAAGCGCTACATTTTCCTCATCATAGCCTATTTGCTCGGAGCGGCGATACTCCTGCTGGTATTCAATGTCAGAAACAGCATCATCAACCCGCATTACACACGTTTCTGGGGGTATCACGACTACGATTTCAAAATAAGATACTCTGATGATGAATACGACAGCATTCACAGAGAAATGCAGAAAACAGGCAGGAACTTCTATGAAGTAATGAACGACAGATTTGCCGCAGCAGGAATACCCGCCCATTACGACTTTATGTACGATGGAAGCGGATACATTGACCTCGATGACGGAACGAGCCATTATATCAGTATTGAATGGAAGGAAGGCGAGCCTGAAAAGTTCATCTACCGAAAGGGTGGTACAGCTCCGAAGCTTGCCAACGAAGCCGCTATGAGCGCATATACCGCAAAAAAGATAGGCGTGAAAACGGGTGATGTTATAAAGATGAGGATAAACGAGAACAATACTGACCACACTGGGCGTGTCCTTGTCGAGAGAGAGATAGTGATAACAGCTCTGATAGACTATATGGAGCAGAACTCGCCTATAATGATAATGGGCGACGACTTCGAAGGCGCATACAAATTAGGGGAGTTCAACACGGGATGTACTATCGACGCTCCCGAAAGTCAAAAGCCTGCCGTGATAAAACAGTTGAGAGAATTTACTGACGGAAGAGTATTAGACGGAAACGAAGCCATACGCCGCGATGTCGGCAACTTTGACAGGCTGTTCCTGCTTCTCGAATATGGCGTGGGAGGAGCTGTGCTGCTGGTGCTGATGCTCATAACATACCTTTACATGAGCATATTCGTCGCCGAAGAGGTGCCCGAGACGGCTCTGCTAAAGAGCATGGGCTTTCGCGATATCACAATAAAGTCGGAGTATATGATAAGGATAGCACTACTCCTGCTGATATCGCTGATACTCGGCGAGGGGTATATTTGGACGCTCGGCAATATTATGTTCGAAACTTTTATGAGGCAGTACGAGGTCACGGGAATGGGATTCGAGTTTGAATTTCCCATTAGCTTCATAGTGATACCGCTCATCATGCTTTTCTGCTTGCTGCTGACGGCACGATTCACGCTGAGAGACATAAAACACATCGGTATTTGGAAGATATCCGAGGAATAAACGGAGGAACATAAATGAATACAGTCTTATCGGTCAAGGACCTTTGCAAAACATACATAATAAGGAAAAACAGCAACAATGTGCTAAGGAATATCAGCTTCGAGCTCAGCGAGGGTGAATTCGTCACTGTTATGGGTCCGAGTGGAAGCGGCAAATCCACTTTGCTCTACACAGTCAGCGGCATGGATTCAATGACTTCAGGAACAGTAGAATTCATTGGAAGAGATTTAGGCTCACTCAACAAGAAAGAACTATCAAAACTTCGCCTTACTGAAATGGGATTCATATTTCAGCAGATGTATATGATGAAAAAGCTCTGCATACTCGACAATATTGTACTTCCGGCATATCAGGCTGGAATGTCGCATAGTGAAGCTAACAAACGAGCAGAATCTCTTATGAGAAGATTAGATATTATTGAGACTGCAGAACATGAAGTTAATGAGGTATCTGGTGGCCAACTTCAGCGAGCTTGCTTATGCAGAGCGCTAATAAACCGACCTCAGATCATCTTTGCAGATGAGCCAACAGGAGCACTTAACTCAAAAGCAGCTGCTGATGTTATGCGCGAACTGACAAATACAAACCGTGAAGGTACAAGTATCATGATGGTCACTCACAGCGTAAAAGTTGCAGCTATGAGCGATAAGATACTATATCTTATGGACGGTGATATTCAAGGAGAGATTGAACTAGGTAAACTTAATGACGAAGATGAGCTTTCAAACAGAGAACATATCCTGAGTAAGTGGCTCATGGAACGTGGATGGTGAGGAACAAGTAATGGAAAAGAGAAAGATAACAATTATACTCACAGCACTAATTACGTTTTCCTCAGCTATAAGTTCGTGTGGAAGAAGAGGATACGAAGAATTTGTTATACCAGAACAGGGACCAAGTACTCTTCAACCAATAGAAAACATATACAGGGACAATAGTGATGAAGAATTGCTTTCTGTTACAGAAAACACTTATAAGACCGTATCTAGTTCTGACAAACTATGTGAAATACAATGTAAGAATAGCTATTATGATGTTACACTAGATAAAGAACTAGGCACTCCTTATGATGTCGGCGCCGCATACGCTGAGGCTATACAACTCGCATATGAAAATTATACAGTTTTTTGTGAAGGGTATATTTTCGAAAATATCAATGCTGCTTTCAACGATCTCAACAACGATTATTCAAGTATTGAAAAAAGAACTGACCACTTCTTTTCATCTCTAGACAAAGAATACAAAGACGAGCTAGAAGGTTTTGCCGATACAATAAGCGGAAACAGTACAGGTATAAAAGAAGATGGCATTCTTTCAAAAGAAGAAGCCATCCTTATCCAATTTGTTCCAGACGTACTACGTTCTACTGCATGTAGCGCAATTTCTGCTAATGGAAAAACAACTTCGACCGGAGAAAGATTAACCTGCCGGCTCCTTGAATGGCAACTAGGAAGTGATAATCAATTATGTGAAAATCATGCATTTATACACATGAAAAACGGCGATAAGAGTTTCGTTTCATTATCTTATCTAGGATCACTCACAATTCTTTCTCCAGTAAATAATGATGGATTGATGCTCGGAGAACTTGACGTAGGAAGCGACAATATGGTAGAATATACCAGTAACAATAAAATAAGCTACACATATGCATTAAGATACGCTCTTGAAAACTGCACCAATGCGAAAGAAGCTGCAACATACCTTGTTTCAAATGCTTCTCAATTTCCATACTGTGTAAATGTCCTGGCAACGGATAAAAGTGATGCTTTTGTTGCAGAACTCTGTGTTTCCGATGAGATTGGTACTTCGCTGATACGAGATAGTAATACTCCACTGATGACAGGCGTTGATTGGAACAATCCTAATTATATATGTGCAGTAAATTCCTTTGCTGCCGAAGGCAACAACGACAATCTTTCCTTAGTTACAAATAACATTATCAGATGGAAAAGATACAATGAACTTTTTTGTAATGAAAATAATCTGTCTCTTAAGCGTATGAAGCAACTAATGACATGCGAAAAAACAGATAATGACCTCTATCGAATCCGAAGTAATAACCTGGTTCATATGATGTTGGTAGACTATTCAACGTGTAAATTACATGCTTTACTAACTGGCAAAGATGGCGTTGATGACAAACCTGTATTCATCGATCTTGGCAGCTGGAAATAAATGATACACATATAATCCTTATCTGAATTTCATGCATGGAGAATGATATGACTGATATTCTTATTATTGAAGATGACGCTGAACTTGGGCAACTCCTAAGTGATTTTCTGAAAAAAGAGGGCTACTCGGTAAAGCTTTGCAGCTCTGCTGAGGAAGCCCTTGTGTTGCTTAAAGAAAATATTTTTCGCCTTCTGCTGCTCGATGTTATGCTACCAGCCATGAATGGTTATGAAACATGCGAAATGATTCGCAGGAACCAGGATATTCCTATTATAATGATGAGCGCTCAGACCAGCGAGGAGAACAAGCTGCTCGGCTATGAAACGGGAGCGGATGATTATATTGACAAACCTTTTTCAGTTAAGGTTCTTACTGCAAAGATTCGGGCATTAATGAAACGGAAAACACAAAGCAACACTGGTAGGATATTAAACTACTATGGTATATCACTTGACACTGCTTCACGTCGTGTTACACTAAATAATAATGAACTAAAACTTAATGTTAAAGAATTTGAACTTCTACAATTCCTCATGGAACACGAAGGTGAAGCCATAAGCAAAGAAGACCTGTTCTGTGCTGTCTGGGGGACCGACTGTTTCACTGAACCAAGCACCGTAAGCGTGCACATACGATGGCTTCGTGAAAAAATAGAACAGGATCCTAACTCTCCTCAACTCATTCAAACAGTATGGAAGATAGGATACAGATTTGGTGCAAGAAAATGAAAAAGATTGTTCGTATTTTGATTGTTGCAACTGTACTCTTTATTGCTGTAATATCATGCTTCAATATTCTCTTTACCAAAATGTCTCAAAGGCGGAATATTGATATAAACACCGTTGCAAACAGGATAAATCACATTATTACCGAAAACTATGTCAACAGTGATGAAACACCTGATAAAACGATCACTGAAAATCAAGAATTATGGAAAGATACATACGGAGAAAAAGCTCCTATTTCCATTTTATTCATACCAATTAATTCTGACAACAATTCAAGATTTTTCAAAGCTGCAAATGAGAGATGTGCATTATGCAGTTTATATAACAAAAACGGAGATCTTGTTGGACTCATAGAATATCAATTCTCAGATACTCCCTCTATTTTACTTAGGCTATGTGTAAATGCTGTTTTATGTATCTGCTTCATATTAGTCGTAATATTTATCTCAGGTACATACATCAAAATCATAATGCCATTCAGAAAGCTCTCTGAGTACCCCGAAAGGCTCGCAAAACTTAAAGATATTCAAAAACTCCCCGAAAGTAAAAACCGCTACTTTGGAAAATACATATGGGGGATGAATATGCTTTCGGATGTTCTGGCTTCAAACAGCCGACGAATACACATTCTCGAGGGCGAACGCCAGAAACTAGTAACATCAATTGCTCATGGCGTAAAAACTCCCGTTGCAAATATACGGCTCTATACTGATGCCGTTCGCACTGGACTATATTCCAATTCTCCAATGGCCTCAGACATAGCCGATAAAATAGATAAAAACGCAGAAAAGATCCAATTGCTTGCTGAAGAATTAATGTCTGCTTCGTATGCATCATTTGATGGATATGATATTGATATTTGTTCGTTTTACCTTGATGAACTAGCTGATCTCTTGAAAAATGAATACACGGACAGAATGAAGTTGCTCCACATTCCGTTCAAAGTTGAATGTATAGGGAAACCATTAATGAAAAGCGATAAATACGCTCTGTACCGTGCCATTAGTCAGCTCCTTGAAAATGCTCTGAAATATGGAAATGGTAATGGAATTACAGTTAAGCTGATGAAACAAGATGATAGTTTTTCTATTTCGGTGCGCAATAAAGGAGAACTTCTACCTGAAAGCGAACTTCCTTATGTGTTCAGGAGCTACTGGCGTGGCTCAAATGCTTCTACTAAAGAGGGAAGTGGAATAGGTCTATACGCTGTACATGAAATCACCAAAGCTCTAGGCGGAAGTGTATATGCAAGACGAATAGAAGAAACCTCAGAAATGGAATTCATTATCTTTTTCGAATAGTATTATTGTTTTATTACCCATCTTTACTTTTTAGCCTTTAAGAATTTACCTTATATAATAGTTATAGGGACAGCGTTTGCTGTCCCTATACTGTTATCTTGCGTTTTCCTGCCCACCATTAATCGTAAATGAGATTGCTTTCCAAAGGTCGTCTTCCTTTACAGCCTTGACTATCATATCGCTCTGTGAACCATAATCCTCTATCTTAACAGAAATAGTAAAGGAACTGTCTGTCACATCACTGATAACAGGATCCTCTGCATACTGGAAACCACAGCCCATTGGGTTCTGGAGCATCCAAAGTGAACCATCACTCTCAATAAAGTTTGGTGATTCACCCTCATAAAATCCGCTGTATCTGCTGAGAAGAGAACCGCTGATATTGTTAGTAACATACTTCTTCACATCAGCAACTGTGGTATATCTACTGTCAGTTACTTTAGCAAATGTTTGTGAGTCGTTTTTCTTCGTGGTATTCGTGTCTAGCTTTATGTCACCAACACCAGTACCAAACTTGTCTATATTATCGAGATTTTTAAGAATAACATTTGCATCTTCAATAAGAAGGAAGCCATCAATCTTTCCTTTGCCGCCGGTCGAAAGGTATGAATAGAATGCAAGAACTACAGAAGCATCCTTTGAATCTATCTTGCCATCCTTATTGATGTCTGCTGCAGCTTTTTCTGCATCAGTAAGAGCTGATTCACCACCTACTGACATCTTTGCGTACTGTATAAGGACAAAAGAAGCATCATTTGCATCAATCTTCTTATCATCATTAGGATCACCAAATTCGACAGGTTTCTCACCATGTTTGAAATATACTGCCTTTCCCTCAGATACATAGAGGATTAGATCTGTTCCATCAAATGCAAGATCTGCTGTATCGCCATCAGCTGTTATTGACATTTTCGTAACACTTGCGGCGCTCCATGAAAGGTCATTCTTTTCTATTCTTCCAGTATGATCTTTTACAATAACAAGCTGCATGGCATCTTGTTCAGGAATATCACTAGGGATTCCCTTGTTAGATTGTTTGTATGAGATCCAGCTACCAAAAAATGTTGACATATTGGGCTCATCAGCATTTGCCGGTTGTGTCGTTGTCACTGGCTCAGTAGTGCTTGCGGAAACCGTTGTACTTACTGGGATAGTTCCGCTTTCACCTCCGTTTGGTGCTGTCGTCGAAACAATTGCTGTAGAAGTTGTAGGCTGAGCTGTTATTGTCGTAGTTGTTGTAGTTGGTTGAGCTGTTGTTGCCGTAGTCGTTGTAGTTGGCTGAGCTGTTGTTGCCGTAGTCGTTGTAGTTGGCTGAGCTGTTGTTGCCGTAGTCGTTGTAGTTGGCTGAGCCGTTGTTGCCGTAGTCGTTGTAGTTGGCTGAGCCGTTGTTACCGTAGTAGTTGTGGTTGGCTGAGCCGTTGTTGTCGTTGTTGTCGTTGACTGAGTAGTTGTAACTGTGGTAGTAGTTGTAGACTGTGCCTTGTCATAATCATCAAGAAGCATAAAGTTTATCTGGTGTTCCTTTGCAAATGCTTGAGCGTTTGAACCATCCACACCTACGATAGTACAGTTCTTCATTCCCTTTATCTCACATTGAGGATTTCTGAAAACAAGATAATCAAACGAACACTTGATTTCTTCATGATCACCACCATCTGAGAATGTCTTCACTGTTTCTGACAGATCTAAAGCTTTCAGATTACAGTTGTATATTGCTCCTGTATCAAAACTATCAATACCATTCGGCAGTACAAAATCTTCAAGTCCTGTGCAGTTCTTGAATGCACCACCACCTTCACCAAAGCCATAAATCAGACTAATTGAATCTGGTAAATCAATATGCTTGAGTAACTTGTTGCCGTCACATGCATTTGCAGCAATTATCTGCACCCCATCCGGAACTTTATATGTAGAGTCAGCCTTAGCCTGTGGATACAGTTTCATCATGGTCATGCTCTTATCATAAACAACACCCTTATCAGATGTGTAATATGGGTTGTCCGCATCAATGTTGACAGCAGTGAGCGTAGGACAGTCAAGTGCATACGCACCAATATATTCAACGGTAGCAGGAACATTTACCTCTCCTATCTCAAGACCATTGAATGCCTTGTCGACAATAGTTCTTGTTCCTTCCTTAACATCTATTTTATCGCTTTTGGGGGTACCCTTATAGCCTATAATAGTAGCACCGCAGTACAGTACACCATCAGGATGCTCCTTATACCACTTGGTATCACCAAACATCGCAGCTGTCATATCAAAGCTGTCAATTTCATCATTTTCCTTATATTGACCACTTTCATTATCATAAGACCAGCCACGCCATTTTTCTATACCGCTTACTGAATAAACTGCGCCATTGATTTCAATATCTTTAAGTGAAGTACATCCTGTAAATCCATTACAGTTAAAGATTGTATCCTTACCAAGCTTAACAGAAGTAACTTTTGACACATTCTCAAAACTTGCACCTGAAATTGTCAGAGCAACCCCGTCTTCAACGACAAAATCGCCTTCATATCCTTCAGGAACAGCAAGAATGGCCTTCTCTATTCTTTCTCCTGAACGCACATAATCATTCTTTTCCTCATCCCATTCCCAATCATCAGAAACGTATTTTTTACCGAGTGCACCGTTATATGAAAAATATGTTGGATTGTTCTCCGAAACGTTAATTGCTTTAAGTGCGGGCATATTCTCACAAAAATACCATTCAATATAACCTACAGTTGAAGGCAAATTGATAGCTGTAATATCATAGTTTCCTCTGAAAACATCATCCAGTTTGACAACGCCCTCAGGAACAGTAACCTCCCCTGAAAGAGGTCCAAGTGCTCTAAGTATGGATTTTCCCTTTTGAGTTTTTCCTGCGCTGTAATCATAGTATGATGCATTGTTCTGCATAAGGAAATTACCATCAACAGAAAAATTCTCGCATCCCTCGGGTATCTTTATCTCACACTTTTCTGGAATATCATAGTATCCATCTGCAGCTGTGAGATATTTGGGAAATGTCACCGAAGTAATATCGTCCCTGCCGTTGAAAAGGCCACTGAAGTCAACAGCTTCAACCTTCTGACCCTCTATCTCGTCAGGAATAACAATATCACCCTTTGCCGAAGATGAAAGCCCGAAAACACGAATATATTCACGGGTTTCGTAATTTCCTGTTTCAAGATTATACTCTGCTCCTTTGTTAATTCGGTAGATAAAATCACCGTACGTAAGTTCTTCGTCAGCAAATACCATCGAAATGCACTTCTGCATTAACGGAGTTGGCACTATTGCGCTGACTGCAAACATAGCAGTACCTGCCGCTAAGAATCTCTTCAATTTCATTGAGTCGACCTCCTAAATAAAGTGAATATAAATATTATATCACTCTATATATATAAATGCAATACCAACTTTTATTTTCCTATTGTTAATGCTTATTTTCAATATTCTATCCAAAAAAACAGACGGCTTATGCCGCCTAAAAGTAATATGTCAGAGAATAATGAGAACTCATTGATATAGTATATGCAAAAAACATTTTGGATATTCTAAATCTATCTTCAGATAAACACTATTCTTCCTTATGGAGGGGCAATTTGTATGATACATAATAATTTCCGTCTTTTTTGACAATTTTTCATTACTTCTCAAGTGCGAATTTCGGCACAAAATAATTGAAACGAAACACGAGAACGCGAGAGAAAATGAGAAAAACAGAGAGAATTAGAGAGAAACAACATTATAGATTGAAAAAAATCTCAAAAAGCGCTTGACAAGTCTATTGGTATCATGTATAATAATTCTTGCACTGTCGGGGATTCGAACAATTTCCCCCGGCGAAAAATAATAATAACGGAGGAAAACATTATGTCAACTACACTGGCTAAACCGGCTGAAGTAAGCCGTACATGGTATATCCTCGACGCAGAGGGTCAGTCCCTCGGACGTGTTGCTGCCAAGGCTGCTCACATCCTCAGAGGAAAGCATAAGCCCACATACACTCCTAACGTAGACTGTGGCGATCACGTTATCGTAATCAACTGTGACAAGGCTGTTTTAACAGGTAAAAAACTTGAGCAGAAGAAGTACTACTGGCACACAGGCTGGATCGGCGGTCTTAAGTCAATCGCTTACAAGGATATGATGGCTGATCAAGCTGACAGAGCTATGACTATCGCAGTAAATGGTATGCTCCCTAACAACTCACTCGGAAGAGCTCAGCTCAAGAGACTGAGAACTTACAAGGGTGCAGAGCATAAGCAGGCAGCTCAGAAGCCTGTTGCATACGAATTATAATAAGGAGGCGCTTTGAAATGTACGAATCAAAAGTAAAATACTACTACGGAACAGGCAGAAGAAAGCACTCCGTTGCAAGAGTAAGAATCATCCCTGGTTCAGGTAATGTTACAATCAACGGCAGAGGCATCGATGATTACTTTGGCCTTGAGACACTCAAGCTCATCGTTCGTCAGCCCCTAGCTCTTACAGACAACCTTGATAAGTTTGACATCGTTTGCACAGTTGCTGGCGGTGGTGTTACAGGTCAGGCTGGTGCTATCAGACACGGTGTTTCCAGAGCTCTTCTCGAGTTTGATGCTGAACTTCGTCCAACTCTCAAGAAGGCCGGATTCCTCACTCGTGATCCAAGAATGAAGGAAAGAAAGAAGTACGGTCTCAAGGCTGCACGTCGCGCACCTCAGTTCAGC
>JAGCYM010000013.1 GCA_017960805.1 Ruminococcus sp. | reverse complement strand
CTCAACACAGAAAACATGGTCAAAGTTGTATATTCCTATCCATGCACCTTTCTGCTTTATTATGACAGCATTGCCGTCGTAGCTGTAATCGTCCCATTCTCCTTTGCCGTAGGAGATCGTTTCACCGCTCTTGAAGGTGATCTCGATTCTTTCTGCTGATTCCATAATCATTTACCTCTTTTCGGAATTTTAACGTCTGTATAGTCACTGTCTGCACCCTGTGGAGCTGGTATCTCTACCGGGACAGATTTACCAGGCTGTGCTTTCGGTGGCTTCTGTGGGCTTTTCTCGCCCTCTGTGGGCTTGATATACTTATCATACCATTCGTTATATGTCATATTGGCAGGAATAGTTATATTTTTACCGTCCTTATCCTTTGCAATACGCATCTGCGGCATACCTTCTTCAAAGTATGCTATTGTAGTGCATCGACAGTTCGGATGCATCGGAGGCAGATTCACACCACTTTTAAACTCATCAGCAGTAAATATCTTTCCATCCTGCTTTGAGCATACATCGCAGGTACGCTCCGAGAAAGTTGCAACATACTTGTACTTGTCAATGTCAAGGCTCTTATATGACAGCATTTCCGCTTGATTGCAGGCGTATGTTGTTTCTGTACGTATAAGCCTGACACCGTTATAAGCATTGGTATTGAATGCGTCAGAAAGCTTCCGAGCGGTCTTGTATATGCTTTCACCGCTCATTGCTGCCTGTGTCATTACCTCTCGGATATTGCCTGCAAGCCTGTTGGTATTACGCCATATACGCTTGCTGTAGTTCTCACCGCTCCAGTCCTCATTCATGACCTTATCTATAAGCCGTGCATTGACTGCCGAGAACACAGGCTGAGCGCCCACTCCCTGTGCGATATCGAAGATAGTATGATAATACGCCTCGGGAATGATCTTTTTCAGAAATGCCGTAGTATCACCAAGAGAAATGCCGTACAGCTCTTTCATTCTCTTCTCGGTATTGATGAGAAGAGCGTTCAGACGCTTCATGCGGTATTCATATGCCAGTGTATCGGGGCCTCCTGCATGGCGCAGTATTTTTGCCATTTCACTTTGCACATATAATTGCATCTTATTGTATGAACGCTGTATCAGCTTAGCCTGTCTGCTGGCCGAAAGCTGATAGTTGTTCATGCGCCTGTTGGCTCTGTCTATCCAGTACCGTTCATTCCTCGTCATTATTGTTCTTTACCGCATAAGCAGGTGTTGGCATCACAAATTCGGTGTCCATGCTCTGCTGACGCTCTGCATTAGCTTTCTCGACTTCCTTTTCGGGATCTTCTACAAACGGAAGCTGAGCAACAAGTGTTTCCTTACTGCATAATCCTTCAAGGTTTCCGAGTGTCTGAGCAATTTCAAGCAGATTCTTCGGGCTGCTGTGATTGATTGTGATTGTCACCTTACTTACATCTATCGGCTTTTTACCCTTAATTTCAAGCATATTCGAGAAAAGCTGCATTCTGTACCGCAGGCCTTCTTTTGTATAGCGGTCTTTCTTCTTCATGAGCTGATTCAATCCGAATAATTTGAACTGCATGGCTATGCCTGAGATATTGCCTCCGAAGTCCTTGTCAGTAAATGAAGGAACATATGAGAACTTGTGTATATCGTCTGCCAGTGACTGCCTGAGCAGTTCATCTCCCTGCTGATCAGACTGCCGAGTCAAGAATGAAAGGTCACCCTCGGGAGATATTTCAATAACGCCGTTCTCTTTTATGCTTCTGTAAGTATCAGCTTTTTCTTCATTGGAATAGCCGAGAGTCTGACCTTTGAGCACCATAAGTGAATTTACGAAGTTTTCTTTATCGTCAACTCTGTTTGACTGCTGCTTGTTGTAGCCGTCTATCAAGGATATAAGCTGTTCAAAGTCACCTTGCAAGTGCTTGTTGTTATAAATTTCTATAAGTGTTACAGCTTTAAAAGGATTTATATCTGTTATAACTTCGCCATCGACATTGAAATCTCTGGTTGCTTTGAATTTGATGTATTTCTGTGGTGTGCTTGCATTTACAGAGTAACCTATCAGCTGCTGTGTTGTCTTGTCGAATATCTCTGTATAATATATGCCTCCGACAGGGTTAAACTCAACAGTATTGTCGTATATCACAAAACCTTGTGAAGGATGTATGCTTGCAACCTTCGGCTGTGGAGAATCATCAGAAGACATATATACAAGCTCATAAGCTACTCCATATATAGACTGATCCTCCGAGTTGTCTGTGTCCTGAACATCCATCTGTGCTGTATTATACCAATCAAGCAGCTCGGTAAGATCCTGACTGTCTGACTGATAGGAAACAGGTTCTCCCATCTGGTAGCCTGAAGCTATATCTGTGATGTATTTCGCAAAATTTGCAACGACATTATTGCATGGATCGTCAGCTCTTTTCGGAGTTCGCATGAGAATTTTTTGTTTTCCTTCATAGTAATCCTGCAACTGCTTATATCGTGCGCTTGTATTTTCTGTATGCAGTTTGATGTAGCTGCATATCATTTCCGGTGTCAGCTCTTCGGAGCTATCGAGTAAAAACGGCATTGATTCACGTCCTTATCCTCTAAGTTTTGATGTGCCTACCTTGCTTGATACAAGCATTGTCTCAGCAATACCTGTAGTTGCATCGGGAGCATCATCATGTGCGTTCTTTCCTTCACGCTGGTATTTATTCATTGCATCGTAGTAATCAGGGAAGCGGTCACGCCAGTTCACAGGATAGTATACGTGTTCCATGATCCACGTTGCATATGTGATTATTCTTGCTTTTTTATTTGCCGACTGATGAAACCATGTCCATATTGTTCGGCAGTTCTGCATCTGTTCCTTTGATATACGCTCGACATTACGTGCAAATCCACGTCCACCGTTGTTGGACTCGACACGAGCATTGTTGACCTCATATTCTTTGTGCCGCCTTGCTGTCTCAGGCTCGGTAATCTCCATAGGGTCCTTTGAAAAGTATATATCAAGGATATAAGCCTCTCTCTGATATACGCCCCATATGATCGAGCAGAGCCAGTCGCTACCTTCATCGGCTGTATCTGTATAGCTGAATATGCCCTCAAAGTGCGGTGGAAGGTCTGTATATGTCTTGAATGATGTATACAGCTTACCTTTTATATCAATCGGCTCCTGCTGATAGTTGGCACTTGCTATATCTGCGCCCATAGCCTTGACCGTGTTCTGATAGCTTTCAAGGCTGAGTATATCAGAGCATAGCATTGTATCAGTCTCTTTGTTATAGGCTTTCATGCTGATGTGCCTATGTGATACGCCCTCACTCTTGCAGAAATCAAGATACTTGCCGGCCAGATCGTCCGAAGCCCAACGAGTCATAATGATAATGACTTTCGCTCCTTCTTCTCGACGGCTGAGCATGGTGTTTGTGAACCATTCCCAGTGCTTCTGCTTGACGCTTTCGTTATTAGCTTCCTCGGCGTTCTTGATAAGATCGTCAATTATCATCAGAGAACAACCGAAACCTGTTGCTGTACCTGTCGGAGAAGTAGCAAGATAATTGTTATATCCGCCCTCCAAGCTCCACAAGTTCATAGCAGCATCACCGTGCTTGATTCGCACTCCCGGGAATACGTCCGAAAAAACAGCCTTGTATTTGTCAGCCTTGACCTCAGATATGCTGTTTCTGACGTTCTTTGAAAACATTATAGACAGTGTTTCGTTGTAAGATCCTATCATGATCTTACGGCTGATATCCTGTCCGAGATACCACTCTGCAAAAAGGCAGGCAGTACGTGACTTGCCATGTCGGGGAGGCAGATTGATTATGAGTACTCTCTCATCACTGTCAAGGAAGTTCTGGAACTCGCTGCACAGTTCTACAAGATATTTGCGATCGGGCTTATAAAAATCAGGTGCTTTCAATCGGCAGTAATCAAAGAAACTCCGCCGTGCAAGTTCTATCCTTGCGCCAAGCTGTATCAATTGTCTATTCTCCGTCAGCAAGCTTCCTCAGCTCCTCGGTAGTCAGACCTGCGAAAGGATCACTGACATCAGCAGAAATGTTACCTTCAATTTTGGTAATGTATTCACCTGTCATTTTATTGAGTGCATCGATAGCTTTTACTCGGTCTCCCGGCTTTTGTTCAGGATCACGTGCAATGTCTGATAGTATAGCTCGGCGTTCTCGCACTGTCATGATACGCTCATCTTGTAATTTTTCTGTAAGCTCCTTAATGTATTGTTTAATTGTAGTAATTTGTAGTAATTTTGGTGCATTTGTATGTGCATATTTATCAGAATACCCTGCCTGCACCGCACTCCATGCAGCATTGCCACTTTGAGCGTAGAATTCAGCAAATCTCTTTTGCCTTACATTCATATATTTCCCTTCTTTCATATCCGTATATACAGCAAACCTCCCTGTTATGCAAGCAAGGAGGTCAGCTGTGTATAGATTAGGAGGTTACTAACCTATTGCTATAATTATCTAAGGAGTATTGGGAGAGCGTGATCATATCTCTCCCCGAAGTAAGAACAAAAGAAAGGAGAAAAGGAAAAGTGTTACCTTATCCTTTACAACAAGTATAACACTTTTTTATAACAAAGGTCAATATTTTTCAGGGGACAATATGTCCCTTTTTTTAAGTATCTTTCCAGTTCACAGTGACAATATCATTAATGGCGCATTCTAACTCGGTAGATATCAGCCATAAGCATTCTTTGCTGAACGCCTGTCTCTGATATGCTTTTTTCAGCTGCTCATATGGTATGCCGCATAATTCTGCTAACTGTTTTAGATTTTTGATACCTTTTTTCTGCATTTTTTCTTCCAGTTTCTTTTGATCAACTTCTACTCTCATCCTGTCCTCCGTTACTTCCTGTCCGCCTTTCGTTCATCATTTGCCCTGTCGCACGGCTCATATGTAATGAATACCATTACAATTAGCGTTATAGCCAGTGCTCCGAAGATCGTACCACATACGAATTCCATTATTCAGCACCTCCTATCTCAAATTCTTCACCGATCATTCTCATAAGATAATCTTCATACCATTCAGCTTTCTGAATATCAGTTTCGGCTGACTGACCTTCTTTCCTGCCTGCTCTGAATCGGTACTTATAAGCATTGCATCTGCAGAAGCTCTTGACAGCTTCATCACCGAACATAGACCTCATTACATCGATACATTCATTCTTGCCCTGATAATGCTCAGGATGATTTACTTTTTCCATATTATTCTCCTATTTTTCTTTCTTCCAGCCCGGAAGATCTTTGACATATCCGTCTGCCTCGATATTAGCTTTTATCACCTCAGTCATATCCAATTTTCGGAACTCCCCATATGTTGCAAGCCGTCCGGTACTCTCTTCGATAACATAAGTATTATCATTAAGTTCTTTATCCTGATAAAAAAGCACAAGGCCGTCTATCTCAATACGTCTGCCTCTGTCCTTCTTCTTGAAGCGTTTACCGTCTTCTCCAATGCAGCGGTAAAACTCCGAATGATATTCTTCTTCATCAAAATAAAATCTGTAACTTTCACATTCATGATCCTCACTTAATGTAACATTATCGAGCTGACAATATGGCTCGTTACAATATTTGCAGGTATCGTCATGGCAAAATAGCATATTATCCTCCTCTTTTCTCTTTTAAATGCCTTTTTATACAGCTTTCGCAGTCTCTGTTCTTATCGCTTGCACAGCGCTGCTTATCATCGTTGTACTGATATTCATAGGTCAGAGCCTCGGTAACGCATTTCATATCAAGCTGCATTCCAAGATTGACATCATTAAGCAGCTGTGCTATTTCGTCAAACATCTTCTCATGATCCCGAAGCACATTCAGCACCTTGTCTATCGCCTGCACTCGCTTGCTTATTACCTTGTCGGTATATTCTTGTGTAAATCCGATAGGATACTGATGCATAGATGCTGCGAAATATGATTCTCTGAGCTCTGCAAGCACATTCATTGCTTCGTCAATATTCATCAGTACTCGCCTCCCAACACCATATCTTGTGCTATCTGAATTGCATACTGCATCAAGGGATTAACACATTCATTATCACACTCATATGTGAAAGCATACCTGCAATAATAGCACGGAATATCAATTTCAATAAGTATGTCTTTAGCTGTTTTCATCTTCCTCTCCTTTTTGAATTCCACTTGTCTATCTTCGGGCAACCGCTCGGATAAGCCCCGGGAAGAGTCGATGTAATAATAGGCGTTATGCAATCGGGGTTCTTACAGAACCATGTACTGTCATATTCACAGTTATCGCCGTAGTTCTTACAGCATACTTTGTCTTTTAGTTCTTCACGCCTTTTGTCTATATGCATAAACAACCTTTTACTTGCCTTGTAATGCTGCTCACATAGATCAAACGATTCATCATCTAACCTGATAACAAAGTTCTCTATATTATCTAACGGCTTATCGCATATATAGCACTTCTTGCTCATTCCGTATCACATCCCTTTAAGCTGATAAGCATTCCGTCCACAATTTGGACATTTACAGTAACAGGTAGTATAAATATAATCCTGATCGTATCTATACTCATCATCGTTAGCCGAAAAAATACAGCCGCAAGTTGCACACTCAAATTGTTTTTCGTTTTTTAAAATAGCTTCGATTTCT
>JAGCYM010000012.1 GCA_017960805.1 Ruminococcus sp. | reverse complement strand
TACAGCGCAGCCTACAACCACAACAAGTGTTGCTACAACAACTACAGCACAGCCCACAACTACAACAAGCGCTGCTACAACAACCACAGCACAGCCCACAACCACAACAAGCGCTGCTACAACAACCACAGCACAGCCCACAACCACAACAAGCGCTGCTACAACAACCACATCACAGCCCACTACTACAACAAGCGTTGTTACAACAACTACAGCACAGCCCACAACCACAACAAGCGCTGCTACAACAACCACAGCACAGCCCACAACCACAACAAGCGCTGCTACAACAACCACAGCACAGCCCACTACTACAACAAGCGTTGTTACAACAACTACAGCACAGCCTACAACTACAACAAGTGCAGCTACAACAACTATAGTTACAACTACAGAAACACAGCCGATTAGTACAACAGCGTGTGGTGACATTAATGGAGATGGTTCAGTAAATGCTAAGGATGCTTCTGCAGCCTTAGTTGAATATGCTGTTCTTTCTACTAATGGTAAGTCAACACTCAGCGAAGATCAGTTTAAAGCTGCTGATGTTAATGGAGACGGAAAGGTAGATGCAAAGGACGCATCCGCTATTCTTGCGTATTATGCATATCTTTCTACTGGTGGAAAAGAGACGTTAGTGGAATTCTTAAATAAAGCGTAATAAGTTTATATCCTCAAATAGCTTTCCTTTGATGGAAAGCTATTTTTTTGGATTGACATGGTATACTTTGTATTATATAATGTTTATATCATGTTTTTCGTGTGAGGTTGGTGAATATGAAAGGAATACTAGATCCTGAAGAGATTGAACGACTTCGAAAAGAGATGGAGTTTGAGCGGAAAGCTGAAAAAAACGCAGAAACTCCTTTAAACAAAATCTCAGTTTGGATTATGCTTATCTCATTGATAGGCGGAATGATAGGAGCGGTTATCGCTTCAATTCTCGGAGCAGAGATGATAGCCGGAGGGTTAGCAATACAGGCTTTTGCGGTAGCTGGTTATGTTTTCTTCTTTGGAAGCTTTTCTAAAAATATAGGAAGCAGGATTGCGGCTTTTTCATTTCCTTTGGCTATGGCCATAGGAGCTTCTGCAGTTCTAATAGGCTGTGGAGCTTATATGCTGGTGAGAAGAGAGGTAATTATGGAAGATCAGTATCAGTTTATTAAAGGCGTTCTCGTTTGCGGCTCATTTATTATTGGTGGTTTGTTGCAGATGATTCCTACAATCTTTTATAGAATTCAGCTTAAAACATGCTGCACAGAACCTGTTGATGCGACTTGTGTAGAGGTTAATACTGTTAAACTCTATGAGGTTAATGACAAACCAGTATTCGGTAATGCTCCTATTTGGCAGTATTATTTTAATGATGCTGAGCATGTTGTATTAGATAATGTGTATAAGAAAAAAGGAGAAATGCCTGAGGTCGGGGTGATAGACGAAATACTCGTAGATCCCAAGAAACCGGAACGTATTCTGTCAAAATACTGTTTACCAAGTTTTAGCGCGTTTAGAATAATATTTGGTTTTCTGCTTATAGCAATCGGAATCTCGCAAATGTGAAAAAAGGATACAATCAGAGTTCTAAATTACTCGGATTGTATCCTTTTTATTTTTTGGCACTGTAGATTATTTAAGTATGTGGATTATCGGTAACTTCCGTGTTCCTTTTTAAAGCTTTTCTTATCATCGTACATAGCTTTATCTGCTCTTTTGAAAACAAGATCATAGGAATTTTCGTCAGAAGCATATTCAGCTAGTCCGACAGCAGCAGAGTATCTAAGCCATGGATCTAATGTGGCATCATTGGAGCACTTTTCAAAAACTTCCCGAAGACTATCAACGTTCTGAACACGAGATTCGAAGTCTTTTCCACGTAGAATAGCTATGAATTCGTCTCCTCCTATACGGAATATAGGTGAATGCTTGAATGCTTCACAGATATGATGACAACATCCTTTGATATATAGATCTCCGGATTTGTGACCATAATCATCATTTATCAGTTTAAGATCATTCATGTCGACCATAACGACGGCAAATTCAGTCAGTCCGTTCTTAATATCATCATTCAATTCATTTATTGCTTTATTGTATGCAGCCTTACTTCCGACACCAGTAAGCGCATCCTTGTATGCTTCCTGACTTATCTCTCCAATCTGTTTGTCTTTGACTATAAGCTCAAGTTCACCTTCAGTAACATCCTGAATACGCAGGTATAAACCATTTAGTTTTCCGGAATCATCCTTGGCTTGGTTTTCTTCCAGCATATAGTAGTGAGTATCATTTCCGACAGTAACAGTTCGCTTGACTGATTTTTTCTCAAGATGCCCATTAAAATCAAAAACCTGCTTTAGTTTTTCTGAAATCTTTTCATATTCATCACCGCTGAAGTCAACAAGTTTGCAGCCTTGATCATTTGCCCATATGCAGGTATTGTTGGAATCAAAAATATAGAATGCATCAGAAAGGTCTGAAACTATGTCAGACAAAAGCCTGTCAAGAAGCCGAAGAGGTCTGTAGAACAGAGCAAAGTAGAAAATGATCATTCCAAATATGCCATAACCTATCATGGAGCGGTCAATCGGGATCTTGGAGAAAATGAAGTAGGTCTGCAATAGTCCGGTTAAAAGCAAAGTAACAAGAATGATAAGATATTTTTCTCTGTATATTTTTGGAGTGATAATAATTGCGAGGACAAAAATAAGAATTATGCACAGAAATGCTCCGTAATCCACGATTCTGTGGAATGTTTGTCCTAGGCGGGGAACAAGAGTATAGTATGCTGATCCTTCATATTCGATTGCTTTAATATCGAATGCATGTCCGAAGAAAGGATTAAGAAGCATTTGAATTGCGTCAATGGCAAGTGGGATATAAACAACTGTCGGTTTATGTGAGCCGTCTCCGATTCCTTTACAGTATGCATTTGTAAAGTTGATCAAAGCAAACATTACAAGATCCATGCCAAGGAAGTAAATATAGCATCCGATTAGAGCTGGTAGTCTTGTTCCTGAACTGATTATCAGAAGATTGCCTACGATCGGAGGAATGAGCGAAGCCTCAAGTAAACAAACTGATTTGCGTGCCGGCCTTCCTGATAAACGTGCAAGAACCGTGCAGGCTAAAAGTGCAATTATCAAAACTATATATATGATTGAGTACGTTAATCGCATGAAACCACCGTCCTTTTTTCTAGAAGAATGTAAAGAATAATTATGAATTAGTCATCCGGTAGATTATCACATAAAGTGATCGCGATTATATCGTTTGTATAATTGCTGTCTACGAAATAGTCGGTTGTTTCAATGCGTCTGTAAATTCCGTCATCGCCGAGTTGGCGTGTTACAAGCCTTATTTCCTGTTTTCCTGACTTGCGGGCCTCAATAAGGTTTTGGCGGTTAAAAGTGGAAGCGAAAGCCTCACGATCATCAGGATGCATACTATTAGTACCATGTTCAATCAGTTCATCGAATATTCCTGTTGAAGGACAGGAAGTTGTAGTGAAATTCTGATAAGCCATCATATAGAATGTATTACGAGTCAGGTTAGTGAAGATCACAAGAGGATAGCGTCGGAAAATTACATCAAGCAAAAGATTGATAGCACTTGCAGGGCTTTGTAGCTGAAGAATATCAAGAGGTTCTTCGACAGCCCTATGAAGCTGACATAGGGAAAGATATTCTTCTTCAGGCATAGGTTTGCCCATCAGATAGCCTTGAATGCGGTTGCAGTCACAGGATCGAAGGAATGCAAGCTGTTCTTTGGTTTCAACCCCTTCTGCGACCGTTTTCATGTGCAGGCGATGCGCAAAGTTGAAGATACTTTCCAGTACTATTCTTTCCTTTTCGTTTTCACAGTTCTGACTGAATAATGATTTATCAAGCTTCAGTACATCTGCAGGTACATCTTTAACAAATTGAAGCGAAGAGAGACCGCTGCCAAAATCATCAATAGCTACAGAAAATCCAGCACTTCGAATAGAGTTGATCCATGATAGGATTTTTTCCTGTTCGGCTACCATGGCTGATTCCGTGATTTCGACCTCGAACAGTGGGTGAGGAAGATCATAACTGTCAATAATGTCTGAGAGTTTTTCAGCAAAATTAGTCTCTCTGATATGACGTCGTGAGAAGTTTACGGAAATAGGGAATTGAGGCATCATATTCTGCTTTTCAAGGGTCTTGCAGACACATTCTGTAACATACCAGTCTATTTCCATAATTAGATCTGACTCTTCAGCAGTAGGAATAAAGAAGAACGGAGAAATTACAGTTCCGTCCGGTTTTATCCAGCGCACAAGAGCTTCAGCACTCTTCATTAAACTTGTTACAGCATCGTACTGAGGCTGATAGTAGGCACATAATTCGCCGTTTTTCAAAGCCGCTCTTATTTCATCTGCTGTAAAATTCATATGTTTAATCCTCCTGGTCACCAAAATATGTTCATATAGGTGTATTATAACATATTTCGAAAGCATTTGCAATATATTTTGGTAAAAGTGTAGCAAGAATAAGAAAAGCACCTTATTTCAAGATGCTTAGACTTCAAATATGGATTTATAGATGTGGATAAGACTCAGACTGATCTCTGATTCTTATCCACGCTAGTTCAGTAAAGCAATTTGCTCCTTTTAATTTTTGTTTTTTTCATTTTCTTCATTTGGGTCACCATGACCGCAGACTGCTATATAATTCATTTTTGGTATGGTTACAATACCTGGCTTGATTTTGGTGGCATAGCACTCCTTGTATTCTTTTTTTGAAATCAAACGCCATAGGAAGTACCGCTGCTGTTTTTTTGTATTAGTTCTTTTCTCATCATACACAGATCAAAGAAATCTAATTTTTCGTCATTACAAAGATCTCCGGAAGTCCAGGATCTGAGATTTGCGTCTGGAAAGTTCAATAGCCATTTTTGTAACAGAACAAGGTCTGCAACGGTGAATGAATTATCAGCATTAACGTCACCTTTTAAATACTTGTCTTTGGATTCATTCAGAATTGGAAAGAAGTCAGCACCCAGTTCGTTCTTTTCAGAATTCAGTTCTGACAGCGGAACTGTAACGTTTCCATCAAAATAGAAAAGATCGTAGCTGCCGTTCATTGTACAGCTGAAGATCATTTTCTCATCCTTAGTCGGACAAGCATCTGAACAGTCATAGGAATAAGAGTTAAACGGCATGTATTCAGCTTTGCTGTTATCAAAAATCATTATCTGATCATGATGGTTGTCTTCAGAATACCATTTTGTAAAGAAAAAATTGGTATCTTTAGTAACTGGATAATATGCGTTAACACCTATCTCGTCAAATATAGTTTCGATAACATGAGAATCCAGATCGATTTGTTTTATTGCTCCGATTCCGGAAGCGTAGCTTGCAAAGTATATGTACTTACCATCGGCAGAATAGCATGGCATAGCCTCTTCTTCATTACTGTCAGTCAGCATGTTTATTTCTCTAGTTTGTATATCCATCAGAGCCAGATCATAGATAAAACCGTTTGTATCGCTGTCCCAGTGGCCACGTTTGAAAACGACAGTACTACCGTCAGGAGACCACTTTGGATCTTCATTTCGGAATCCGCTTTTCTCAGTAAGATTGATTATGTTTCCTTTCGAGCTTAAGTATATATCCCATTCATCAGCTTGAGGATCAATGGCCATAAATATTATCTGATCCGGATCTGTTCCAAACCGTCCGTTCATCGGATGAATGAAATCACCGGTGATCTCGTTAATTTCGCCTGAGGGCGCCTTAATATACAGTTTGCTGTCCAGTGATGAATAATCACTGTAGCTGTGCCATAGAAGCCAGCCATTTGGAGAGTCGGACTGAGCTGGATCATCAGCAGAATAAGTATTCATATTTATTGTTGATAACACTGTTGCTGTTACAGCTGCTGCGGATACTAAACGTCTTAGCATAGGCTCATCTCCTGCATACTGGGGATATTCAGATTATTTCTTTCCGGTTTTGATGAATTCTATTAGTTTTTCCATATCATCAAAGTCATCATAATCGCCGATAATTCCTTCCCGATGATATACTATTCCTTCTTTTTCGTTTCTTTCAAGACAGTCAAGAAGATAATCTATACCATATCTTCTTGCGAATTCTGTAAAGGAAGCTGCCTTTATCTTATCAGCAAACAATCCTTTTTTACAGTCTGTTTCAGGACACTGCCAGCAGGCAGTTATTCCTTTAGAAATGCAGCATTTTCTGTTTGCACACCATTCGGCATCCTTGCACCAATCAAGCTCAAGGAAACCATCCTGTCCGCATCCTTTGCATTTTACATTTTCTGAGCACAGACAACAGGCGAGTCCGCATCTGGCTATTCCTAACCCTCGTTTCATGGTATTCGTTCTCCTGTTCAGCAAATAATTATATTGTTATTTCGATAAGATTTCCTTCTATGGCAACTATACAGCTCTCGTAGTATCCGTCTCCGGTATTCCTTGGACCGCTTCTGATGGTATATCCCTCGGATTTAAAAGAATCAGTCAATTCATCAACTTTTTCTTTGCTTCCTACACTGAAAGCTATATGTGTGTATCCTGTTTGTTCTGTACTGCTATCTTTGTTAATAACATCAGGTTTGTTCATGAGTTCCAGTCTTGCTCCATTGTCAAATGAAATGAAGTATGATCTGAATCCGGTCGTTTTGTTGTGGTAGCAATCATTTGATTTCCCACCGAAGTACTTAATGAAGAAGTCTTTTGCAGATTCCAGATCATTAACATACATTGCTATGTGCTCTATCAGCATTAATTAATCCCCCTCATTAGCCATCGTGGTAGAATGGATTTCAATAGATGGATGCGCCTAGTTCATAAGCTTCCTGAAGGGCTGGATTCCCGTTAATATCACCGGGATCTTTAACGCAGCTTACAAGTACAGTTCCTATGCTTTCAAGCTTGAAAAAATCAAGTACCATCTGGTATTGCATTATAATAGGGTCAAAGAGATTCTGAAGATTTGCTGCGCCAACCAGCAGTAAACCAAGCTTCTTGATCTTGAATGTGTTGCGCATAGGTGTATGAAGTCTGTCGATGATAGTTTTCAGGCTTGCACTGATACTGTAGAAATATACCGGAGAAGCAATTATGACTATATCAGCATTCTGAAGCTTTTCATAGATTTTTGTCATATCATCATTCTGAAAGCACTTGTTTCCTTCTCGTGAAAAACAAGTATTGCAGCCTATACACGGATTAACATTTACATCAGATACGGATATTATTTCAACATTATTATTCTTGGAAGCGCCTTTAGCGAAGCTTTGTGCGAGGAGAGCAGTGTTTCCGTTTTTTCTCATGCTGCCGACTAAGACTATTATGTTATTCATTTCTGTACACCACACTTATCAGAATTCTTTTTAATTATACATTACTTTTTGCTGTATTTCAATACAAAAAAGAGGCAAGGAAGAGTGGCGTCTTGCGTTTCTTCCTTGCCAGTATATAGTATCATTCTTTCAGGAAGATTGGTCTGAGTACAGCCTTTCATCTGATTTGTTGCACTTATTGATAAAGTGCCTTTATGCAGCAGTTGCCTGGCTTGCAGTCTATGGAAAGCTTGGCTTCGATTCCAGTTTCGGTGAGATCATGCCATGTGTCAAGTTTTACAAATGACTGACCGCTTTCAGATTTGGTTACGTAATCTACTTCGCCATAGTCGATGGTTTCACCTTCGACAGGTGCGCCTTTTGAATAAGTGATAGCTACTGCGTAATCAGTTACATCTATAGGTGTATCTAGTTCGATCGTATGATATCCGTGAAAATCCAGAACAGCGTCCTGCGAGTAGAGAACATTTGTGAGAGTGCTGTCATAAACTTCGATTTTTATGTTCTGTTCGTCAAAATCGTTATATGTTCCGACTGCTGCAAGTGTTCCTGCCTTGTGGAATACATTTGCTGTTGTAGTCGAATCTCCGGATTTGATGAACTTATCCTGTTCGTTTCCTGCGTCATAAGCAAGCACTTCGGAATACTTGTCAGTAACAGTATGACTTATTGCGTTTTCAAGCGGTGCACAGTATGACACATAGAAGAATCCTGCTGAACCAAATGAACTGTTATATGTGATCCATGCGCCATCCTCTTCAGCCGGAATAGTGAAGTATTCCTTTGGGAAATGATCATCATAACCGATGATGGTAACATCATGGTCAAATTCTTCTCTTTTGTAGTTGAGAGTATAGTATTTGCCAAACCAACCTTTATAGCTGTTGTCTGTGTCATTGACCCCTATGGATATTCCTCCTCGTTCATGGAGAGCTTTCTTAAGCGCATCACGATCGGATGCATCTAGTATCTGGGAACTGTCTATAGTGAGATCGCCAAAGCCGTTTGACAGTGATTGGGTCACAACCCACTGCCATCCTCCAAGATTAATTATATCTGCACCTTCCTGGGGGATAAATCCTTCTTCCTTTCCGGAACTATAGGGGTATTCGAGGAGCTTCATGGGATCGATGGAAATGCTTTTGCCGTTTTTCTTTGCATAAGCAGTTTCCATATTATGAGCTGCAGAGAAAAGCCAGCAAGTGCCGCCTTCCTGTGATTTCATTTCGATATCCGGTATCTCGTCGTGAATATTATAATATCCGTCATCTCCGTGTTCATAATTCTTTGGAGCAGCTGTGGTAGCTTCAGTTTCAATGGTGGAAGATTCCAGCGTGGTTTCTTCAGTTGTTGAAGGCTGGGATGCATCAGCTGATGAGTCTTCTTTTTTTGATCCACAGCTAAAAGCTGAAAGCAAAGTTGCTAACATTATTAATGAGATTGTTAGTTTTTTCATGGTAAGTTCCTTTCAGTGTCGTTTGATCTGATATATGATGATAGTTGTATACTATTATACATCAAATTCAAAAAGCTGTATAGCATAAATGAGTACTATTATGTAAAAAAAATAGTCAAGGAATAATGTAGCTTGAGGTACATATTTACTTATGCGGGAATTATCTTAAGTATATATGAGAGCACCGGATTCCTCCATTACGGAAAGCAGGTAGTAGCGCGCTTCATCACGACATTCAGGTTTTGCCATATAGTATAGATAGGTTTCTATCTTGTTTAGCATGCTTGCTGTTCTTCCTTCTATCTTGAACTGCTCAAAACCCATGGGAACGTATTTTTCCCATATTGATTGAGGAGAAATGTGGGTTTCAAGATCACGAATAGCATATATATTCCTTTTTGAATATGGACAGTTACGGAAATTGTTTGGATCACTCTTTTCAATATCAAAAGGCGCATTTGGGAAGCGTTTGATATGAGCACAGAAGTCTATCTGCGCCTGACCGATGTCCTTGTAGTGCTGTATTCTCATCGGACATCTGGGCTGACAGCAGGCGTTGACTAGAAGCTCTACATCTTTTTTCCTGGGGAGTTTTTCAAGAATATCAAACTTGTTGTTAAGGTCATAGTCCGCGACAACAACATTATAGTCCTTACCAAGTTCTTCAATAAGCGCATCTGCTGAGTCAAGTCGCTTACAGGTTGAACTTGTAATTTTATAATTTGGATAGTATCTGCGTATGTATTCTTCAAGTAACTCAGAAGCAACTATAACTTCGTTCATTCCGTTATTGGCAAGGTTGAGCATCATATTACAGCGTTCGTCGCTAAGATGCTTTTTCTCCAGCATCAGATTCGTGAAAGTGAAACGTAGGGGAATACCACGGTCATTGAATTGCTTTATTACTGTTTTTATGTAGCTTTTGTCCGTATTTCCTCCTTGCGATCTTCCGCCATTCCAGAGACAGGGCGGAAAGACTCCGTAAATAGAGGCTATCTCAACTCCGTCACGGAAGTATTCAGGTTGCTGCTTTACCATATCTGCAAATAAAAGATTTAGTTTGAAACTGCCGGAGAAATCCGGAAGATGGAATCTGACTTTCATTATATTTCTCCTTTATCATTAGTGGCTGATAATAATATTATATAATTATCAGGATATGATGTCAACCAAAAGAATAATGTCGTTTATTCACAGGTATCCTTGTATTTCCCTATAATTAATAAAAGGTACAAACAATTCTAATTTAAAAGACTTAACGCAGAAAAAATATTTGGGGATAAGTTTTGTATATTTACTTGACAATTTTTTCCAATGGTGATATAGTATTATTATCATTTATTTTTAAGAAATTAGAGAATTTTTGTTGACTTTCAACATTTTATCTCGGAAGGATATACTTTGAAGTTAAGAAGTGTTTTGACAGCTTTGTTTGTTTCTGTTCTGAGTCTTGGTTTAACTGGCCTTTCTGCTAGTGCAGCTGAAAAAGTGCAGGATGATGTTAAACTTGTAATAACTGCAGATAAAGATTCTTATGAAACAGAGGAAAAGATAGTAGCTAATATATGCTTTGAAAATAACAGCAAAAATGATATCACTGACATTACTTTAGAGAGTGTTATTCCGGAAGGTTATCATCTTTCTGATGATTGTAAATCTACTATCAGATCAACTTATCTGAAGTCCGGAAATTCATTAGGTTCAGTTTTGATTATCGTTCCTGATGATAAAGAAGATGATGCTGCTGTTAAAAGCACAGAAACAAAGGAGAATAATACAAAGGAGTTAAGCACTCAGATCGTTTCTGAAGAGAAAGAAATTACAGTTAATTCAGAAGTATCAGAGAGTGAAAATAATAATAAAAAAACAGTGACGCCTCTTATATTAGTGGTATCAGGTTCAGTTTTACTGGTGGCCGGCATTGTTATAGCAGTGTTCTGGAAAAAAGGACGGAAGGGTGGAATAACTGTTCTGCTTTGTATTACAACTGCAAGCTCTTTAAGTATCAGTCAAGATGTAAAGGCTGCTGGTTCAGAAGAACAGTCATTATCTGTCATTGAGAATATCAGTGTGGGAAATACAAAAGTGGAACTTAGCGCGTCTGTACGTTATACTGTTGAAACTGAAGATATGCAGGAAGTTGTTGAAGAATACTATGAAGATAATTCTGAAGAAATAGTAAGCGTTGAAGAAGCAGAAGAAACTGAAGAAGTATATACGGAAAAAGAAGCAATTAAGTTTATGGCGGAAAGGGGATTTAATGAGTATCCTCTTACTTACGATTTCAATATGGACGGAACATATGCTGATGAAGCAGAAGCTTCAGCTGATTCGGATGAAAAGCATCCTATGTATCAGACTTATTTCATATCTGAGAATGGAGCCATCTGGTCTATATTTATAGTTGGAAGATCTGTTTTTGCAAATCCAGCTTCATATAATCTTGAATCTGATATTGATGCACAGGTTCTTGTTTCTGAGACAGAAACCCTGACCAGTTATACTGAGATGGGAAATAGATTCTACACTACTGTACCGAAAGAATCTGCGATCAAACTGAAGGTCGTAGATCAAATAACAAGCCAAAAGCTGAATGATCTTGAATTTGAGGAGGTTATGGTATGAAAAAAGGTCTAATGAAAAGGTTTGTGTCAAAAGCAATTGTCTCAGCACTGCTGCTCTCTGTTCTGCCAATAGGCTCAACATCAGCAGCCGACGATCCGATGATCGTTGTTTCTCTCGGTGACTCATATTCATCTGGAGAAGGTATACCGGCATTTTATGGCCAGGATCAGGCTTGGGAGAAAAAAATCTATGATGAAGACTGGCTTGCACACAGATCAACCAAGAGCTGGCCGGGTCTGCTTGAAATTCCTGAAGTCAGCGGCAAGATGAGAGATTACAATGTCAAAGAAACAAACTCATCAGAATGCAAGTGGTATTTCGGTGCTGTATCCGGAGCAGAAACAAAGCATTTCAGCAAGGAGAAGCAGAGAAAAGATACATATAAGAGAATATCATTGTTCAAGACCCTTAAGACAACATATTACCTTCCCAAACAGCTGGATGTTTTCAACAAAGTAGACGGGGATGTTGATTATGTAACGCTTACTGTTGGTGGAAACGATGTCGGATTTGCTGATATCATTACCACCTGTGCTACAGGAAGTACATATCTTCATTTTGGCAGCGGCAAGCTTAAGCTTGAAAAACAAATGGACAGTATATGGGCTGAATTTGATACGACGAGGTCAAATATTAAGGATGTATATACAGGCATACAGTCCTCTGCAGGCTCTCAGGCAAATATAATAGTAGCTGGTTATCCTAAGCTTCTTGATAAAACTGGTAAGGGTACGCTTATCAGTGAGAAGGAAGCTACTATCGTAAATGAAAATGTCACAAAGTTCAATAACAGCATTAAGAGTATTGTTGATGAATGCAAAGATCAGGGCATGAATATCTATTTTGTCAATGTTGAAAAAGAGTTTGACAAGGACGGAGGACATCAGGCATATTCTGATAATGCATGGATCAATAAAATAATACTTACTAAGCAATCTGAAGATCTGGAACAGAATGGTATCGCAAGCGCATATTCGATCCATCCGAATGAGGAAGGCGCAAAGGCTTATGCAAGATGCGTGAATGCTATGATCAAGGAAATTGAGAATAATAAGAGCCGCAGTGCTGCTATGATGCTTAAGTCTGAAGTTGTTCAGGAATCTGATGATTTACAGGAGGATGCAATAGCAATTGCGCCTGATGAGATCTCTGTAGATGATAATAATGCAATAACAGCTGAAGCAGATGATGAGGTTATTGTTTCAACAGAGACAGAACCTGCTGATATCACAGAGAACATTTCAACAGATGATGAAGATGCTACTGAAATTGATGAAGCAGAACCGGTAACATGTATAGTAAACTAAAAGAATTTGCTGGGGTACTTGTATAAGTACCCCAGTTTTTTGCAAACAGGTCAGAAAACAAAAAAATAAGAGAAATTGGAGAAAAAAGAGATATATAGTATAAAAGAGATTGACTATATTATAACAATATGATATAATTTTAAAAGTAATGTAGACGAAAAGAGGATTGGGGGCAATAGAGAGTTATTATGATAAATGAGCTTGATTTTAAGATTCTGGACTGGATACAGCAGAATTGTAGAAATGAAGTAATGGACTTTATTATGCCAAAAGTAACTTTTCTTGGAAACCTTGGCCTCCTATGGATAGTTGTTTCCGTAATTTTCTTGATGATAAAGAAGCATAGAAAGTGCGGAATAACACTTTCTTTTGGCTTGGTTTTCAGTTTTTTGGCTGTAAATGTTATTATGAAGAATCTAATAGCCCGAAGCCGGCCGTGCTGGATAAATGATGATATTGAAATGCTTATCGCAATTCCCAGAGATTATTCATTCCCTTCCGGACATACGCTTTTTGGTTTCCTTGCAGCTGTGATTATAATTAGTTATGATAAACGTTTTGGTATACCGGCATTTCTGATTGCTTTTGCAATAGCTTTTTCAAGAATGTATTTATATGTTCATTTCCCGTCAGATGTCTTAGCAGGAATGATTCTTGGAATCGCAATAGGTATTTTTTCTGTATTAGTTATGAAAAAGATTATGTTGAGATATGAAGAAAAGAAGCTGACCAGCATAGCAGGTTGAACTGAAAAAAGTATACATGCAAAATTTATAGTAAAATAGAGTGTCTGAAGATTATACAAGTTTTCAGGCACTTTTTTGCTGACAGAAAAAAGTACCCCCAAGGTACATCAGACGAAAGATTAACCTTGGGGTTAAGGTATTAATTATTTTGTACAAGCTTTATCAAATGATGGATTACATGCGTAGAAATTCTTCTCATTGAGCTTATCCTGTGTTATCCTGAGTGCTTCGCCTCGGCGTTCAAGCGGAAGCTAAAACCGCCATTGTATGGCTATTTTCTGGTCTGTCGCGTGTACGACTCTGATGAGCGTATCTGCGACCTGACGCTTGTCGTCGAAGCTCAACTCGTCCCATATTTTAAGGTGAAGGTCTATCTCGTCAGCGGGGATGTCCTTTTTCTGACTGAGCTCACGGATACGCTCACCTATATCGGCTTTGCGCTTGTCGAGAGTGTTTATGCGCTCGTTTATGTAGCGAAATAGAGCGTTGTCCGAGTTCCTCACCTTTTCAAGTAGAGTCTTTATCTCGTTGTCTATCTCCGCGAGTTCGATCTCAAGTTCGTTCTGCTCTGTACATGGCATTTCGTTTTTTGAGGGCGAGAGAGTGCGGAATTGTGCGAGCTTCTTTTGCATCTCGCTGTAAACGAGCTGCTCGACTTCCTCTGTATAGAGCGTCCCCGCTCCGACACAGGCTTTGGAATTCAGCTTGTTCGAGCAGAGCAGATAGCGGTGAGGGCGTCCGCTGAAGCTTTTCGCCAAGAGCGCGTATCCGCACTCGCCGCATTTTATCTTTCCGCTGAGCCATGAGTTTTTCGCCTTCTGCGAGGGTATCATCTGCTTCTTTGACATACATTTCATGCGGCATTTCAGCCATACTGCGGAATCAACTATGCCCTTGTGCGGTGCGAGGACTATCTGATTGCCCTCGACAGTCGTGGAGTTCTTCTTCTTTTCGTTCTTGCTCTTGTAGCTGTAACAGCCATTCTCGCCGATGAAATCGGCAGGTGGGTTAGCTATCTCTGCACCGTTTTCGTTGAAGAAGTTGTAGACGTCGAGGTCAGCTCTGACGTATATCGGATTGACGAGTATTTCCCTTATCCGCGGACGAGCCCAGTTTCCGCCGCGCTTTTTTATCCCGAGCTCGTTCAGACGGTCTATCACGTCGCCGTAGGAGGTGTTCGGCTGAGAGTACATATTGAAAATCAGCTTCACGACTTCTGCTTCGTTGGGGACAGGCTCGTACATCGAGGTGTGTATGCCGTCGATGACTGTCGGGACTTTTCTGAATCCGTAGGGGATAGGTCCGCCCATGAAAAAGCTTTTCTGGCTACGCGAATAGTAAGCATCGGCGACTCGCTTCTGTATCGTTTCGCGTTCAAGCTGAGCAAAGACGATGCAGATGTTCAGCATGGCGTTGCCCATAGGCGAGGATGTGTCGAACTTCTCCGTCGCCGAAATGAACTGCACGTTGTACCTGCTGAAGACCTCCATCATGTTCGAGAAGTCGAGAATCGAACGGCTTATGCGGTCGAGCTTGTAGACAACTACCGCGTGGATAAATCCGTCTCTTATGTCGCTCATCATCTGTGTGAACTGCGGACGGTTAGTGTCCTTTCCGCTGTAACCCTTATCGGTGTATTCCTTGAACGGTTCACCTCTTGTTTCGTATTGGCAGAGCTCTATCTGCTGCTCGATAGATATACTGTCTGCACGGTCAACAGACTGCCTTGCATATATCGCTATTATAGTGATCAGCTCCTTTCAGAGCTGCCGGCTGCGGAAAACTCTCCGCAGCCAACAGTATACCACATTTACCGGCTTTTGTCCAGCTCTATTTTGTACTTGGAAAAGATATTGTATAACTCGTTTTCCGCTGTTTTTACGACTTCGTTATTTGTCCCATCGGGAGTGAGGTTTTCAATTGTTATCACGCCGCGTTCGGTCATCACGTTCGATATTTCCGAGCTGTGACTGCTTCTGGTTATTTCCAAAATAGACATCGCCTCCGCTATATTCTATTGGAGCATTGCTTGTCTGAATGATATGGACAGGCAATTTTTTTTGAAGCGTATGAAGCATTTTCGTCCCTCCTTTTTCAATTCTGATGTGTTTGTCAATTTTGATCTTCCTCACTGCGCTGATATCTGACAGCGCTCTTAAAGTTTATGATACCATTTATGCGGCGCACCTCGTCTGTTACCATTTCACGGAGCTTGAAGAGCGTGCTGTCCTCGATATCATTTATTGCCGCAAGCATATGCGTCTGCGCACCGACTTCAACAGCGAGCTTGAAAATCGCACGGGACAACCTTGAAGTGCTTGTTTCGATTAGTTGTTCATATTATGCTAAAATTTGGCAGTTGCCTAAAACACCAAGGGGCGAAAACAGCGGGAGCATTATAATAAGTATATATCGGTTTATAATGAGATGCGGTTGGAAATATCATTATTCCTGATCTTCTTAGATTCCATCAGTCTCATGGTAAAATTGGTACCATTTCAGTATACAATTTGGACTAAAATAAACAATTATCAGCATTAGGCTATGATGTTTTTGCTAATTCCGTTAGTACAGAAGCATATACAGGCAAAGAGTTCATTGATGCAATAGAACGGTTGGCACTCTGCGGATTGAAGGATGAAAGCACTAAAATTGCTCAGAATGGTAGTATTACGGTGAAAAAAGTGTTGACAATTCGTAAAAATAGTGTTAAAATATAAGTCGATGTTGAATAATAGTCCTCGAGTGAGAATGGCGGTGGTAATTATAGAGATGAAAAATGAACAAACTGAACAGTCGACTTTACCCGAAAGCGCTGGATATAAGGTGTTTTCAATCGTTCGCTCTGTCATGGTTTACATACTGGCTGCCGCTATTATTATCGGTGCGTTGCTGTTTGCCTCAAGCAAGAACCCAAGCAAATCACTGTTCGGATTCCGCTATTACACTGTACTGACTCCCTCAATGGAGCCTGTATACAGTCCGGGGGATATGGTCTTCGTTAAGCTTTGCGGGGCAAATGATATCAGTGAGAATGACATCATTACTTTCAACCCATCAGAGGACAGCGAGGCTTATTTGACCCACCGTGTCACACAGAAATTAGAAGATTATCAGGGAACCGGCGTTACATGCTTCCGGACAAAGGGCGACGCCAATGATGCCGAGGACTCGTTCCTTATCGACGAAAAGCGCGTCATCGGCGTAGTAAAGTTCCATGTGCCGTTTCTCGGCTACATTATTCGTTTCATACAGCTAAGATGGTATTTCATAATACCGATAATTGTTCTGATTGCAGTATTCTTCTACCTTATGCAACTCTATTTTGATAGGAGCGAGGGAGAAAGCAATGCTGTTGAAGATATAGGTGAGATTTCCGAAAATAATCAGGGGACAATCCCAGAAAAGGAAACCTCAGAGAATATAAAGGAGTGATTTTATGAGAAAAAACAATAAGAAGGATCGCAGAATTCTTGTTGGCGCTTTAGCTGTCGCAGGCGTTACTGTCGCAGGATCGACCTTTGCGTGGTTCACAAGCAAGGATGAGGTTACCAACCGTCTTTCGGCCAAGGCTGAGTATAATACCAGCATCGTCGAGGACTTCCAGCCTCCGTATGAATGGGTCCCCGGACAGACTGTCAACAAGGACGTATCTATCGTAAATACTGGTAATGTTGACGCATTGGTAGGCGTTCAGCTCAGCGGAAAGCTTTCTCTTGTTAGAGCTGCTGCTGGAACAGCTGTTACAGGTGCTGCAACTGCTCTTCCGGAAGGTATCACTACTGCTGCAAATTATGATGCTGTTAATGATACTACTAAAATATATGCTCTTGAGCTCTCTAAAAATGCTGTAGCACCTGTTGCTCAGAACAATACAGCAGGCAGTGAAGCTAATGCTCAGGGCGGTATTGCTAATGAGGTAACAACTCTTCAGGCTGGCGGCACGCTCATTTGGGCGAACGGTGCTGTTAAACCTACAGATGAGTTCTCCGAGAGATCAGGCGACGATGCCGAGGGCGCTACTCCTGATTACAGCGGTGCAAATCAGTTCACTCCCACTAAATCAGGCGTTTATATCTTCCGCAGAAATGTGACTGTAAATGCTGCAGGTGCTGAATCTTATAAATATTCAGGCTATCTGTACGTAAAGGGCGCTACTGCCGCAGATGATAAGTATTACGCATTCGAGACCGAAACAACTGCTGAAGGCGCAACGACTCCTTACATTAAGGACATCGCTGTTACATATAATGACGACGGCACTGTTGCCTCAATCAGCGGTCTCAAGCTCGCAACAGTACAGAAGAGCGTTATCGACGCTACTCTTGATTATACAAAGGTTGCTGACGCTGCTCCGAAGATCGTTGCAAAGGATGCTGCAAGCGGCGGAACTATTGACATCGACATCAACCTCAATCCCGCTTATGCAACAAACTGGCAGTATGTTGCAGACAAGGGCTTCTTCTATAAGGATGACCTTGAAGAGGGAGCAACAACAACAAGACTTGTTGATTCTGTAACTCTTAGCGATACTGTTAAGAACGGCGCTTACCTCGCTATGGACTTTGACCTGAACGTTGCTCACGAGAGCGTACAGGTAACAAAGGACGCAAGCGGTAACGAAACTGCACCTGCTACGACTATATTTGGAGCAACACCTTCTGCAACTGCTGCTTCCGAGCTTGCTAATGTAAGCTGGTCGTAAGCACTGACATAACACATTGAATCTATAGGAAAGGAGACAGCACAATGCGTGCAAAGAAGTTATTGACCGCCTTGTTAAGCTGTCTCCTGTTTCTTTCTGCAAACTGCTGCCCGATGGCAGCTTATGCGGAGGTCGCTTTACCCGAAGGTGCGGTAAAGGGACTTCCGGAGAAGCTGACTGCTATGGACTCTGATGGCAATGTCGTCAGTAGTTCGACAGGAGAATACTTCTTCCGTGTGGAGAATATGGACTACGGCGTCACCTACACAAAGGACGTCCAGCTCATGAATCTGCGTGACGACAAGGCGTACCACATCTATTTCTATGTTGAACCTCTTTACAAAGATGGCGAGATCGACCTCGAAAAAGGATGCGAATGTACCTTCTGGCTCGACGGTCAGGAGTTCTACAAGGGCACTGTCACCGGTGACGGCAATATCGACCTCACCCAGCAGGTCTATGACTGCGGTCTCTATCAGCCGGGTGATTCCCACACACTCAAATGCTCAGTGATCTGGAACGACCTTGATGTACTGGTCGGAGCCGATAACGGTCACAGGCTTGTGGACATCAACGGCGAGCACGTGCTGGTGGGTTCACAGGAATCCGGATATGTGCAGGGCGAGATAGAGTTCAAGTGGATTTTCTATGCCGCTGTGGACGAGGACTATGTTCCCCCGAAGACCGGTCTGTTTTCAGTTGGAAATAACGTATGGCTGTTCGCAATCGCGGTGCTCGCTGTCATGACCATTGGAATGCTGGTGCTTGTGTTCCTCAAGAAGAAACAGAATGAAAAGACTGATGAAACGTAAAATAACTACGGCAGCTGTTCTGCTCGTGTTTGCCATTACCGGAGCGTTCTGCGGTTACAGATACTACACAGACAATATCCTTCCAGACAAACAGCTTGATGAGGCTTTTGAAGAGCAGCAAGATATCATCGACAGAATAAAACCGCTGCAGGTTGTGTCAAAAGGCTCTGATAATACCGAAAATCTGCTTACGTCATGTGAAGATGTAAATGATGATACTGTCGGTTGGATATATATTCCCGATACCAATATTGACCTCCCTGTGCTTCAGGGGAAGGATAACGATTTTTATCTTCATAACGGCGTGAACGGACAGTACAACTATGATTTGGGCTGTCCGTTTTTGGATTACAGGTGCACAAGAGACTTTTCCGGTTTCAATTCGATAGTCTACGGTCACCATATCACAAATCGTCGTATGTTCGCCGATATCTCGCTGTTTGCGGACGCTGACTTCATGCAGCAGCACCCCGAGGGTTCGTTGACTCTGAAGGATGGCGTGCATAGAGTACGGTTCTTTGCGTACCTCAACACTTACAGCACTGCTCCTGCGTACCATGCTGTGTTTGCTGCTCCGCAGGACAAAAACGACTATATCAGCTACATCTTTGATGAGGCTAAGCACACTCAGAATTTAAAAAAAGAGGATCTGGGCGAGGATACGCACCTCCTGCTGCTTTCGACCTGTACCTACGAATTCGATGACGCTAGAGGTATCCTTGTCGGGATCATTGACTGACAAGGACTGTAAATCTGAAATAAAGAACTGATAGTATGAGAGAGCATGACGTAAAACAGCATATCAGCAGGCTGCTCAGGCTAGCCTATCAGATCATTTCAACGGCTGTGATAGTCATAGGCGTGATACTTGCGATACTGCATATCTGTGGCATACGTATGTATCAGGTCCGGTCAGGCTCGATGGATGATCTTTTTTCTGTTGGGAGTGTCTGTTTTGTCAGCACCTACAGCAGCTATGACAAAATAACAGCCGGTGATGTGATTTCTTTCAGAGTTGCCGATATCCGTGTCACTCACCGGGCAATAGAGATAACATCTGACGGCATTATCACTAAGGGGGATATGAATGATTCCCCTGATCCAGACCCGGTAACGCGCGATAAATACATCGGAAAAACGCTGTTTGCACTGCCATACGGCGGCAGACTGCTCGGCTTTGCACAGTCGCTCGCGGGAAAGATAGCTATAGCTTTGGGGTGCGTTCTGCTGTTACTTCTCGGTTGTTTCTATAAGTCTGAATGAAAGGGGGAATATCTATGCAGCTCAAAGCATTTGCAAAAAAAGCGCTGAGCGGAAGAAAAAGACAGCGTATAACCGTTCTGTCTGCTGCTTTTATAGTTTATGTAATGCTGCTGTCAGGGATATTTGCCTACTTTCACAGCGAGGATACCGTTTCGAACAGGCTTGAAGGCAAGAGTGGCTCCGTAGCGATTCAGGAACCGGCATGGGATAGCCTCGGACATGATAAAGCAAAGGCTATGGAGCCTGGTATGAAAATTGAAAAAGACCCGTCCGGAGTGAACAACGGACAAGTGGACGTGTTCATAAGGCTGAAAATGACAGTAGACCTCAAGGAGTTCGAAGAAACAGGCAAAACTCAGGAATATATCGACAATTTCAAGGACAATTATGATCCTGATACGAAATCAAAGAACGCCGCACGCTCGGCAAGGCGGCTGAGCAATATCCTCAGTGCGATAAAGCTCGCGGACGGTACGGCGTTTCTGAACGGAAGCTCCACGTACAATGACGATTTCATCATGGATACGGTCACTGATACCGATACCGGCAAGACCGTGTACTATTTCTACTATACCGGTGGTGACACCGGACAGAAAATGAAGGCTGTAAAGCCCGGAGAGTCAACCACAGCTCTCTTCGACCACCTCGATATCCCGATATTCAAGAAGGATTATCTCGGCGTATTCGACCAGAGATTCGAGATCAACCTCACGGCAGAGGGTATACCCGTATCTGCCTATACCGATAAATATCCCAGCGGCATGACCTGTGGTCAGGCAAAGGACGAGTTCTGACAGGCACAGAAACTTTACGAAAGGAAACGGCGATATGTTTGAAAAATTAGCAAAAAAAGCAGTCAGTCTTTTGGCTGCAATAGTTATGTCTTCATCGAGCGTCTCGCCGGTCTACGCTGAGGACATCGTCACAACGGAAGCTGTAACTGAGGCTGCTACTGAAGAAGTGTCCGACCTCACCTTCCAGAGCCTCGAGCTCTATCCCAACGGCGAGGAGGCCGAGCAGGTCGTTGCGCTCGACGGCCTCATGCCCGAGGGCGCTGAGGCTACGGCTGTCGATGTCTCCGATGAGCACGAAGGTATCGCTGCATACGATATCACTATAACCGACGGCGAGAACGACTACCAGCCCGGTGAAGAGAACCCTATCCTCGTCGAGATAACCGACCCTGTGATAACAGAGAATATCACGCTCTGGCATATCCTCGATGACGGCACAAGAGAGCAGATATTCGACTTTACTGCTGAGGAAGGCAAAGTCAGCTTCTATGCGACAGGATTTTCTGTTT
>JAGCYM010000111.1 GCA_017960805.1 Ruminococcus sp. | reverse complement strand
GTAGTCGTAGTTGTTGAAGTAGTTGTGGTGGTAGTTGTAGTAGTTGTTGTAGCCGCAGTTGCTGTGGTCAGATCGGGTGGAGTTGTCTGACCATCAGCGTAGACCGCGGGTGCGGAAATCTGGTTTATACCTGAAGCCATGTGGTAACCAAGAGACTTATATGTTCCGTTTGTCTCAGCGAAACCTGCAGGCTTTGGAGAACCGTCTGTATTTCTCCAAGCAGTGTGGAAGTCTGTTCCCATTGCTGGCACACTCAGAGTAATGAAGTCGCCTTCAGAAGGGGTAACAACATTACCGATCTTAACTTGTGATCCTTCAGCGTTGAATGAACCAGAGTTATAGTAATATGCTGAATTGTAGTAGAGCGAATTCTTTACAACGCCCTTGAATTTATCATTAGCAAGCTTTATTCCTGCTGCATTTGTCTTGGATACCTTCCCTGTATTGTAGTATGTAAGTACATTCTGAATATCTGCGGAAGCTGAACAACGATAAACAAAGTAATTAGCCTTGCCCTTTCCGCCAATACCGTTGTTATATCCAGTTGTATTCTTTAGTGTACCGAATTCCGGATTATTGTTATCTGTAAATCCGCAGTTGAGATTCTCAAATGCCAGACAGTTTTCAACGACATGACGCGTACCAACTCCGCCGCCGCCAAGCTTGAAACCATTTCCGTCACAGTCACCATAACCCTTTCCGTACTCAGTAAAACCATTTCGGAACGCAATACAGTTCTTTATTGTTACTACTCCGATAGGACCAGTTGCTTCCTTAGCATAAAGATCCCAGCCATCGTCAGAATTATTGTATGAGATACATCCATCAAATACATTTCCCTGACCACATGTAAGTTTAGCTGCGAATCCATCAGCATTCTCCATAGTAGCATCATCACAGTTGTTTCGGGCTGTACAGTTCTTGACAAGATTATTTGAAGGCCACTGATCAATTGAATTGTATGATCCGTTTAAGCGTGAGATCTGTAAACCAGTATCCTGGTTCTTCTCGAATATCATCATTTCAATGATATTATTGTCACCGGACAGAAGCATACCATTATCGCCTGCATTTGCTATTGTGAATCCATAGAAATGCCAGTAACTTCCATCAAGAACAAATCCTCTTGCTGAAGCATCAACAGCTTGACCTGTGAAATCAAATGTAACCTTAGCACCGGGATATGCTGCAATTGTCTTATACTGTCCCTGTGCACCTGCATTGGATTCCTCGATTTGAATCGTATTAGTATATTTATAAGTGCCTTCCAGGAGGTAAATATAACCTCCTGCCTGCACATTTTTGATTGCAGTCAGAACATCTGTAGGAGAGTTTACAGACTTTCCATCTCCGCCGCCATTTGGTGAAGCGAATATGGTCTTGTCACCATAGACAGGCGACTTGCCGTTGCTTGTGGGAGGAGTATATGTTCCCTGCGAAGTAGTTGTCGTAGTAGTCGTTTGGATATCTGTGACAACCGGAGCCTGAGTAGTAGTTACAACAGGCTGAGTTACAGTTGTAGTTGTAACTGAGGGAGCGGGAGTATTATCCTCCTTGAATCCACTTCCGATAGCAGTTATCTTATCTTTATAGCTTACTAAAGCACTCTTAAGAGCATCATTAACATCTGAACTTGCATCATCTACTGAGTTATTGAAAGTCCACTTAAAATCTCCGCCGTCTACACGTCCTGCTCCAGCCATTACTATTGCAGGAACGCTTTCTGTCTTATCAGCAGTATAACTATACATGATATTTGAATCAGTATCAAAGTTATTATAAGTTGTTCCGCCCTGCTTAGCTTTAGCGTTTGAAGGCACCTTCTCATTACGTGAAGAAGCTTCATAAGCATCGAATTCTGTACCATTCTGCTGGTAAGTGACATATGCCTTCTGGCCAGTCATATAGTTACCGAAAGACTTTATAACACCGCCATTCTCACTGGAGAATGTTGCATTAGCAGTGCCTCCGGCTATATCACTTCCCTGCATTGAGATGAGCATTGGCTTTGCACAATTGCGGAAGTAGTTATTCTCAACAAAACATGATGAACCCATAGTTACACCGACACCATACTTCGCATTTCCATCAAAGTAGTTGTTATAACAGTGTACTGTACATGTTCTTATACGAGGATGACGTGAATCAGAATGATCATACCAGTTATGATGATAAGTGATATAGTTGCTCGTAGTTTCATCCTTCATACCCTGAAGGTTGCACTTTCCGTTATCCCAGAAGTGATTGAAAGAATGCGTTACATATGTAGATTTCTTTGTATCTAAAGCACCGTCGCCCTTCTTCTGATCAGCATCAGAACCTGCATCGCCATAGAAAAAATCACAGTTGTGAACCCAGATATGGTCATTTCCCTGCTGAAGGCCACAGTCGTCACCTTCTGTACTGTTGCAGTTCATAAAACCGATATTACGTACCTCACAGTTAGAGGTATTCTTCAGTACGAGACCGAAGCCATTGAATGTAGTATCGCTTCCAATACCTTCTATTGTAAGTCCGCAAGTTACTGTATCAACATAAAGGTCACCCTTATTAAGCACTGAAGGATCAGTTATATTACCGATGAATCTGATACATACTGGTCCAACCTTTGTATTGCTCTTAAGATTAGTAATAATGTTCTGAACTCCTGTAAGTGATGTTGCATTCCCCTTCTTATCCGGAAGAGAGACTGTGACATTGTCCTTATTTGCATTTGTTACATAAATTACTGTAGCATTGCTCTTTAATGTACCGTCATCATTATATGCACCCGATGATGTACCATTCTTGAAACCAAAGCCTTCACGCTTATGAGCTGTAGCGTTAGCAGTTGCCTGTCCAGCTTTTGAGTTGTCCTCGTTTCCATTTATTACGGGAACTATTTTCATAGTATGACTTCCAGCTTTAAGACCAACAGCATCAGCTCTAACATAACCCGGATACTGTCTTATAAGCATGGAATCAATCTTCTTTCCGTCAACATAAACGTTGTAGCCGGAAGCTCCCGATACTGAAGACCATGTCAAATACATACCTTCGCCGTAACCTACAGCTGAAAGCACCTTTACGCTGCTTTCAGCTGCTACGGCTGTAATAGCAGTATTAGAGAGGTCAGGGATAAGCATACCTGTGATTGTGCCTGTTGCAGCTGTGACCGACATCACAGCTGAGAAAGCAGCGGCAGCAGCTTTCTTTGCTAGTAATGAATCTCTCATTTTTCATTCCCTCCGTAATATACCCGTTCCCATTTTCAACGGTTCTGATTATGCGGGGAAGAATGTGGCTACTCCACATCCTGTTCCCCATTTTTCCCATAATCTCATTATAGAACAAACAATGCACGATTTCAATGATATATAATACTCATTAACTGAGCTTTTGTGCTCCAAGTTAAAAGATGTTATACACGATAAATCATAAAACGGCCGTTGATTAATTCAACAGCCGTTTTAGAGCATTATTCACTTCTATTTCTGTGCTTAGCAAGCTTTTCTGCATACATATCCTCATCTGTTTCCTTTACGAGGAACTCAAAATCAGTATTCTGAGTTGAATCAGTTTGGTAAATTCCCATACTGGCTGAAATTAGATACGTTTTTCCCTCTTTGACATTGTATCTATCAAGTCTTTGATTGATTTCATCCTTGATCATGTCTGGATCGCAGTCGCCTATAATAACTGCAAGCATCTCATCTCCACCGAAACGAACACATATTGCATCATCAGGAACAGAATCCATGAGAGCCTTTGCTACTGTACGTATTGCGTTATCTCCAGCACCGTGGCCAAAGTTATCATTTATATACTTAAGCCCGTCAAGATCAACAAGCATAACAGTAATCGGTATCTTCTCATCAGCAAATTCTCGCTTGCGCCGTTCAAACTCATTATTGAAACTTATACGATTATAAAGACCTGTAAGAGAATCATACTTATACATTTTCTCAATACGGGCGGTAAGATAATGCTGATATTCAAGATTGACAAATCCGCCAAGTCCGCTACCGATCGTGTTTACTATCTGTGGTATCTTGCAGAAATCAACGATATCATAATCAGTGAAATGGAAACAAATATATCCTAGAGGAACATTCATGTATGAAATGACATTGAATATAAGAGGATTTCCTTTTTTAATAAGTTCATCAACATTTGGAATTATCTCTTTACGTTTGAATAGTCGCTGTTTGAATGTCTTCAGATTACTGTCAAAGAAAACAAACATTTCATCGCTGAATTCCATTTTACTGTTTCCGGCAAAATAATTCTTATTACATTCTATGCAGTCTTTATTGATCACACATGTAGTGTCCCTTATTGTACCAGTAAACAGTTTGCATGCACAGTCAACTATATCATTACAGCTTTGCATGCTCTCCGCTACCGCATTAAGTACCATATTATCATCCTGGTAACGATAAAAACGATCATTGAAACTTCGCAAAATACCATTACGAATATCCTCATTAAGAATATCGCATCCACAGGAATTGTTTATCACCAGAACAGGCTCTACATAATATTCACCAGTTGTGATATTTCTCTCAAAAATATCTGTCAATGCATTAAGCATGGAAGGTACTACTGAAGCAGCTCCACAATAACTGGATGTCATTCGAGGAATTGAAAGGTTTATTTCATCAATGCCATCGAATCCGGTTACTATGATATCATCAGGCACTTTATATCCATGATCAAAAAGAACAGCGCTGACATTTATGGCCATAATATCATTTGCGCAAATTATCGCATCAGGTATGTTTCCTTTAGCCAGAAGTACTTCTATCGCATCACGAGCCGGCTTCGCCCAGAAATTACCATAGCTGACCATATCTTCAGTGAACTTTATTCCATTCTCTTCAATAACCTGCTTGAATACCTCCATGCGTTCATCAGAGAAAACATTATTTTTGAATCCACCGAGAAAATGAGGTTTTTTCACATGATGATGCTCAATAACATGACGAACTACTTCTTCAAAACCCTTCTTGTAGTTAAAACAGATATTGATACAACCTTCTCGTTTCCCATCAACCATGATTACCGGGACATTATGTGACTGAGCCTTTCGGATTATTTGATCAGAGATTGTTTCATTCTTAATTCTTTCATACATCAATATTACAACGTCTGTAATATCAAAATCTATGAGTCCGAAAACAGCTGATTCCGCACGAATATTCTCATCACTCCAGTAAAGGTCTGTATTAACATTATATATGAAAAGTGAAGCATCCAGCTTTTTTATTTCGTCATTCAGTTTTATGATGTATCTAACATTATCTATGTCATTTAGTCTTGTAGTGCAAAGTGAGATTATCTTTCGTCCGTTCAGCATTCATTTCACCTTCTTCATAGCAAAAATTTCTAAAAATTTTCAAGAACGCATAATATCTTATATAAATTATATCACTATTCATCTTTAATTTCAACCTACAATTCAGTTACAAGATGACAATAATAGTAAATTTTCTGTTAATAATACAAATTTTGGGCAAAAAAAGCGGGCATGTCAATGCCCGCAAATATACCAGAATAATTATTCTCAAAGAACAGCTGCCTTAAGCGCATCTATTCTGTCTGTCTTCTCCCAAGCAACGCCAAGGTCCTCACGTCCCATATGGCCATATGCTGCCAGCTGTCTGTACTGAGGCTTCTTGAGGTTGAGCATCTTGATGATTGCAGCTGGTCTGAGGTCAAATACCTTTTCAACAGCTTCTGAAAGCTTTCCTTCATCAACCTTGCCGGTTCCGAATGTATCAACTAATATAGAGATCGGCTTAGCTACGCCAATAGCATAAGAAAGCTGAACCTCACACTTGTCTGCAAGTCCTGCTGCTACTATGTTCTTGGCAATATATCTTGCAGCATAAGCAGCGCTACGGTCAACCTTCGTCGGATCCTTACCGCTGAAAGCTCCGCCGCCGTGGCGTGAATAACCGCCGTATGTATCAACAATGATCTTTCTTCCTGTAAGACCGCTATCTCCCTGAGGACCTCCAACTACAAATCTGCCAGTAGGATTAATGAAGATCTTTGTGTTCTCATCCATTAATTCAGCCGGAATCACTTCACGAATAACCGTTTCTTCAATATCTCTTCTGAGCTGATCAAGAGAGATATCAGCAGAATGCTGTGATGATACGACAACAGCATCAATACGTACCGGCTTGCCATCATCATACTCTACAGTTACCTGTGATTTGCCATCCGGACGAAGATAACGCAATGTTCCGTCCTTTCTTACCTCAGTAAGACGGAGAGCAAGCTTATGAGCAAGAGAAATCGGAAGGGGCATAAGCTCAGGTGTCTCATTACATGCAAAACCGAACATGATTCCCTGATCTCCTGCACCATTTGAAAGGCCGTCACTGTCATTATTCTGCTCACGATACTCAAATGCCTCATCAACACCCATTGCAATATCAGGAGACTGTTCATCAATAGATGTTAAAACAGAACAAGTATGAGCATCAAATCCGTATTTTGCTCTGTCATAACCAATGTCAGCAATAACTTTTCTAGCTATTGTCGGGATATCTACTCTCGCTTTCGTGGATATCTCTCCCATACACAGAACCATACCTGTTGTTACTATTGTCTCGCAAGCGACACGTGAATTCTCATCCTGCTCAAGCATTGCATCAAGAACCGCATCAGATATCTGATCACAGATCTTATCAGGATGTCCCTCTGTAACAGATTCAGATGTAAAGAAAACCTTTTTCATTTGAATAACTCCTCTACAATTTTACTTCCTTATCAAAAAAAGAAGCGCGTCCGAAAAGACGCGCGCAGAACCTTGTTCACACTCCTCATCTTTCGGTATAAACCGCAGGATTTAGCACCTTGAATATCAGGTTGCCGGGCTTCACAGGACCTGTTTCCTCCGCCGCTCTTGATAAGGCATGAATTAATTATACATCTTTGATTGAAATTTGTCAATACCTAGAGTAATATGTATTTTTTATAATCATGTTATCGCTTTCTTTCTGTATCCGGTCGGAGTAACTCCGACAATCTTCTTAAACTGCCGCATGAAGTGCTCTTCATTATCATAGCCACACATTGCCGCTACCTGAGAAACAGTACAACCTGTTTCACTGAGTATTTCCTTTGCTTTCTCTATCTTTCCGTTTATAACATCAGTCATGCAGGAAACCCCGAATATTTCACGGTAAATATGCTGGAAATATGACCGTGACATGCTAACATCAGCAGCCATGAGATCAACATTCCACTTTCTCTGCGGATTCCGGTAAATCTTCTCACGCAGTTCCACAAGAAGGTTATAATGCGGCTCTACAGCTGATGACTGACTTATCTCACGCGGACGGCATTGCTCATCAACCTTGAGAAGGACAGTTTTCAGCATAACATCAGTCATCTTCAGCCTATGGTTGTTCATTGAATAGAACTCAGAAGTTATATTTCGCATCAGTTCATCTATCAGGTCAGTGTCTGTAAAACGTACTGGAAGATTGAATATAAGTTCGAGAGGCTCAAAGAACTCACTGTCTCCTTCTGCATCAAATACAACCCAATCACACACAAGGAAGTCATCCTCTGCTGCATAATCGATCTCACAGCTTCCGTCGTAGATTATCAGCGTATCTTCCGGAAGAACAGCTTTTCTGCCATCAAAACGAAAAGCTATCCTGCTCTTGGCAAGAACAATCAGAAAAACACCGCCATCAGTTCCACGTTTAAATCTATAATCACTGTCATAGATAGAATTGTAACCGGCAGAACGTATATTCACTGGTCATTCCTCCTTCTCAGCAATAAACCGCCATTCAATACTTTTCCAATAATCTCCCGCATAATCAATTCCAACTCTAGGCGCTGTCTTTATTTTAGGACGAAAACCATCATCTTCTATCCAGATTCTTTCATTATCAAAAGCAGATTCGCCGTTGAATGAACCATCGACCTGGAGATATTTCGTCAGTTTCGCAGGTCCATCATGCTTCTCTCCCGCACGTATCAGAACGCCCTGAGGCTGACCATCCTCGCCTGTTATTACATTCATAAGCCAATGCATTCCATAGCAAAGATACACATAGATTTTTCCACTCTCACCAAAGAGAAGTTCTGTCCTAGGAGTACGTCCTTTTGAGGCATGACAGCCCTTGTCTTCCTCTCCTCGATAAGCTTCAGTCTCAGCTATACGCTCGCGAAGCTCACTGCCATCCGGCAAGCAACGTACGATCACTTTACCTACAAGGTCAGGAGCTACTTCTAGTGCGTCACGCGCAAAAAAATCATCAGTCAGTTTCATACTCTCATACTCTGTTCAAGTTCGGAATCAGGTTTGACGAATGCAGTCTTGTAGTTCGTAAATATAACCTTGCCAGGCTTTGCTCCGGAAGGTTTCTTTACGTATCTGGCAAGACAGTAATCTACAGGAACAAGTGTGGAATTACGTCCTTTGCTGTTTACTGCTGCAATAATAGCAGCTTCTTCTATAGTTTTATCCGGTGGAGTCTCTCCGTCAGTTACAATGATAACATGAGAACCCGTAATAGTCTGTGTATGGAGCCAGATATCAGTCTTTTCAGCGAATTTGAGTGTAAGCTGATCATTCTGGCAGTTATTTCTTCCGACAAGGATCGTATAACCATCGGAAGATCTGTACTCTATAGGAGGAAGAGCCTTCGGAGGCTTTGCCTTCCCCCCGCCTGAACGTATATATCCCTGCTGAATAAGTTCAAGTCTCAGCTGAATTATATCGTTCTCGGATTCTGCTCTGGTAAGTACGTCAAATACACTGTCAAGGTACTGAAGTTCTTCCTCGCCCTTTTCAATCTGTCCAGCTAGTTTCTCTTCAGCAGTAACACATTTCTTATATTCAGAATAATACTTCTGCGCATTCTGAGCAGGAGTTTTACGGACATCAAGATCTATACTAACGACCGGACATCCTTCTTCATAAAAGTTCTCAACTTCTGCAGAACTGTCACCTTTCTGGATACGGTAGATATTAGCAGAAATGAGATCTCCCCAGAGCTTGTATTTGTCTTTCTCCGAACAAGCGGCAAGCTCCTGCTGCTGAGCAAAAATACGACGTGAAGTTCTCTCTGTAAGATTGACAATCAGCTTGAACAGGTCATTTGCCCTCTGTTTAGTACGTGAAGCTCTGTCACGCTCATAATAGAAATAGTCAAGAAGTTCTGATGCTGAACCAAGTTCTTTTGTCAGCATGAGCGTACCATACTGATTAAGTCTTATAAATGAAAAGTCTTTCAGCATGCCATCTTTATCAGAGGCAACGCAAAAACAACATTCTTTATCAATAAGCTGCTGACGTGTGCGCTTTATCACAAAATGAAGACGATCAAGATAATCACCTTCCAGAGTATCACTCCGAAGCTCGATTCCCCTGCCAGCAAAGAAAGTCCATTCACGTGCCAGCACAGGTGATATTCCCTCAAACACACGTATAAGGGCCTTAGAAAGCTCTGCCGGTGTCACTTCACGAAGACGAGCTGTTATCTCCTCTGGCTCAGCTGTAAGGAAGTTCAGTCTGTCATCTCGCGGTGGAAGAGCATATCTCATTCCAGGAAGAACCATACGTTCACGGGACATTTCCTCATCAACACGCTTAATACTGTCGATGACCCTGCCATCATGATCGATAATAATGAGATTAGAACATCTTCCCATTATTTCACAGGCAAGTGTTACAGTAACAATGTCGCCCAGCTCATTAACACATTCAAAATCAAGGAATAATATTCTCTCCAGTCCGTCCTGTCTCACATTGATCAGCTTTCCGCTTCCGAGTCGCTTGCGAAGAAGCATACAGAACATTGGAGGAGTCTGCGGATTATCAACTGATTTTTCAGTAATATGCACTCTTGCACTTCCAGCATTAGCTGAAATATAGAGTTTCTTGCTGCCTGTACGTGTGCGTATTGATATGACTACCTCCTCACGTGACGGCTGATGAATCTTCTCGATTCTGCCTCCGACAAGCGGCTGAAGCTCATTTTTTACTGCAAACAGAAATGCTCCGTCAAGAGCCATAAAATCAATCCTTTACTTAAAACTTTGAGAAATATACTCAAGAAGCGGTTTACGTACAATAAGCCCTCGGTTTTCACGATACCATCTGTACGAATCATTTAGTCCATCTTCAAGAGGTTTAAGCTCTGACATTATTCTGCACATAGCAGACACATCGAGCATGTATTCATAATCGTAGAAGGGGAAATAACTCCTCTGCGGCACATCCCCGCTCACAAATCTCAGTTCCGGCTTTTTTCCGACAACACTATAGCACTTCTGGACCCACTCCGCTATACTTACAGCCTGAGGGTTACCAACATTGAAAATGTGCTGTTCCGGTTTTAAACTTAACAGTAGTTCCATGAATCTGCACATATCATCAATATGGAAGAACTGAAGCTTCATACTGCCGTCTTTAGGCACATAGAAAGGCCTGTTCTCTTCTGCGCATTCAAATACAAACGCTTCCCGATATAAATTATTCATTGTACCATACAGATATGGTGGGCGCAGAATATATGCATTTGGAACGTGTTCTCCCAGCCATTCTTCAGCAGCGAGTTTATTAGTTCCATATTCTCCCCATATCGAGTTTGCACCGCATTCCATATCTTCTCTGAAAGGCTGAGGAAGGGTCTCAGGATAGACAGCGCTGGAACTTATAAATATATAGTTTTCATACTCACCCAAAGCCTCATTAAGAGTACGAACATCATTAACATTATATGAAGTCACATCGAGCACAGCATCAAAAAATAATTGCTTCAGCTCATCACCTAGTGAGTATCTGTCTTTACATATATGATGTACATTACTAGACTGCGGCCTGTTTCCGCGGTTCAATACATAAACATCATGACCCTTTTCTGCAAAGTATTCTGCGGTATATCTGCTAGCAAAGACGGTCCCACCAGTTACAAGGATCTTCATGATCAATTTCCTTTCTTCCGATAGGTCAGAATTTCAAAATCAGCCTGAACCGTCAGAGAATCAAGAGCCTCAAGGCGTTCCTGCTCCGTTCGGCCAGTCTTATAATAATATGGAGTCATAGAAAATAGACTAAGAATATCTGTATTATCAGGCAATTCCATATTAAAGCTTACATGACGGACGCTTAAATGCTCAAATCCGTCCAGCTCATATGGTTTTACCTCATTTTTATATGGAGTATCATAAATAGCTTTTTTCAGTTCCCATAAATGGCTCTCTGAAGGTATAGCCATTATCATAATACCACCGCTTTTAAGAACACGATTATATTCTTCTCCGCAATACGGAGCAAACATAGTCAGCAACACATCGCAGCTGCCTGTCGCAACAGGAAGGTGAAATACACTTGCTGCTGCAAATCTTACTGACTTATCACGCTTAGCCGCGTATTCCACAGCGATCTTTGAAATGTCGACACCATACAGCTTAACTGAAATATCAGAGTCTTCCAGATTCTCTCTTACCGCAGATGTATAATAACCTTCTCCACATCCTGCGTCAAGCACTATACTGCAGTCTTTTGTATTTTTAACGACCTCATCACAAACTGCTTCACATAGCGGAGAATAATAACCCTTGTCAAGAAAATCCCGGCGCGACTGTACCATAAGCTTATTGTCACCATGAATCGCTTTGCCGATATGCTTTGAAAGAAGAAGATTAACATATCCGCTCCGCGCAATATCGAAGCTGTGACTTTTGCCACAGACTAAACTTTTGCCAGTATTCTCAAGCATTCCTCCGCAAACAGGACATATTAGAACACTCATGAAGCACCTCAGAGATACACGCAGGGATCAGTTGAGCTTTCAGCTATCTCAACGTCCAGTTGAGGGTATTTTTCTTCAAGAACGCGTCTGAACTCCCAGATAACAGGATTCTCCGTATGGAAATGACCACAGTCAAAAATCTTAAGTCCTGTGTCCTCTGCAGTCATCCACTTATCATGATGAATATCACCAGTCACATATGCGTCACAGCCTTTAGCCGCTATATCTTCAAGGAATGATCCGCCTGATCCTGAGCAGAATCCTATCTTTTTCACAGTATGAGCGCCTTCTGAAACTCGTATATATTCACATCCGAAAATACTCTTTAAAGCTTCTGCAAATGTTCCTACGTTTATACTCTCTTTAAAAGTACAGATGTATCCGCACTCCTCAGAATTAATATATTCCGGCTCACTTTCAAACTCGAATCTTCTTCCAAGCTCTCTTAGTATAAGTCCATTGGTACCGAATTGTGATTTATCAGCATTAGTATGCATGCAAATCGCAGAGATATCATTTTGTACAAGACGATAAACAGGCATTTTTCTGTTCACTTTTTTTAATGGAGAGAAAATAACAGGATGGTGTGATATAACAAGGTCTTCGGCTTTTTGTTCCGCTTCATCTATGGCACGTTTATCAATATCGAGAGTTACAAGCACCTTGCAGCAGTCAAGTTCAGCATTAACAAGAAGTCCTGAGTTATCCCATTTTTCCTGTGTATCAAAGGGATAAAGAGTATCAAGATAAGCATATATATCATTAAGTGAAACGAAATCAGCTCCATTTTCAAACTTATATGCCATAGCTCGGAAATGAACTGATTCAGCTTCTTTACCAGCTTCAGTAAGAACAGAACTAACCTTATACATCTGTTCTGCTTCACGCATACGATATTTTCTTGCTGTTTCATCATCGTCAGAAAAGAAACCATATCTGGACTCAAACTCTGTAAGGCTCCGGATTTCGGAAGATGCCTCAGCACGCATTACAACGTAGATCTTATCGCCATCTTCAACTGCTCGCTCATCCGTTATCTGCCATCCCATTTCATATAAAGCTTTACGAAGGTGCTCAGGTTTGGTCATTGGCTGCAATACCCATCCCATTCCTGTGGGTATTTCTCTTGCTACCATCGAATTACTAATAATCTCAGCAATAGTTTCTCCGCCCATTCCTGCAATCACAACATCGCTAACCCCATCAAGGCTAACATCTGCCAGTCCATTTGAAAGAACAAGCTCAACCTTATCAGCGATACCGTACTTTTCGACTGTCCTTCGTGCGGAATCAAGCGGGCCTTCCTTTATATCTGAAGCAATAACTCGCTCACACTTTCCTGAGCGAATCAATTCCGCTGCGAGAAGAGCATGATCAGTTCCGACATCACACACTGTCCCCTCTCCTGCAACAAGATCAAAGCAGGTCTGCAATCTGATATCGAGCATATAAAAACCTCCGCAAATCAAAAATTTCGGCGTGCCGAAGCCCGACACGCCGCGCTTATGCTATTTAATTACTCCTCTGCATTGAGCTTTGCAAAGCAATCGCTGCAGTAAACGGGTCTGCCATCCTTAGGCTCGAAAGGCACCTTAGCCTCTCCGCCACAGGTTGCACAAACACCTGTATACATAACGCGCTCAGCTCTGCCTGCGTTCTTTCTTGCGTCGCGGCAAGCCTTGCAGCGCTGTGGCTCATGTGTGAGACCTTTTTCAGCATAGAATTCCTGTTCGCCTGCTGTGAATACAAACTCATTTCCACAATCTTTGCAGACTAATGTCTTGTCTTCGTACATTTTTTAAATACCTCGCTTATAATATTTGGACCACGAGTCGGGCTCACACCGACACCTTTGATAAACAACGCTCTTTAATTAAGCTACCCGGCCATATTTGAGCTATTCCAAAGAACTGGAATAGTCCATTCTGTTATTTAAGATACATACGTATCTTCCGCCTTGCTCTTTGCATGGCATTATCAACTGATTTTTCGGATAAACCTAGTTTATCAGCCGTATCCTTATAACTTGTTCCGCAAATTACCATATCGAATACTTGCCTCTCTGTGCCAGACAGCTCATTCTCCACAGCACGCCTCAGCTCGGAAAAGAACTCCTTATTCATATATATGCTTTCAGGAGTCTCGCTCTCAGAAAGTACTTCTTCGTCAACATCATCAATATTCTCGCAAAAAGCAGGAGCCTTGGCAGCTCTTGCACAAACCGAACGCATCTTATTTACAATGCATACTTCAGCAAAAGTTGAAAATCTTGCGTTTCTTCCATTGTCATAAGACATTATGGCTTTTAAAAGAGCCATCAGTCCCTCCTGACAGAGGTCATCACGGTCTGAATCCGATTCAGAATACATAGTTGCCTTTATAAAAATAAGCTTAGTATAACGAAGTATTAAAGCTTCGCACGCGAGCTTATCAGAAGCGGATTTGCTGACAAGTTCCTCGTCTGTCATACCGCTGTATTCATCGATGTTTTCCAGCAATTTTTCCACCGGCAATCTCCTTGCGGTCAGATAGCGAAACACAATAACGTCCGGCGATCCCGGTCAATTCAGGACCGCCGGAACATTATAATTACTCAGTTTCCTTTGCTGCCTCTTCTTCAGCAGCTTTGAGAAGATCTGACATATCAAAGCTGAAATTATTCTTCTTTGCAGTGCCCTTGTTATCAGCTGCTGCATTGTTGTTATTATGAGAAGGCTTATTGTTGTTTCCGCCATTATTGAACGAATTTCCATTATTATAGGAACCGCCAGATACTCTAGCGAAAGCCTCATCTGCTACAGAATTCTTAGCATCCTTGTTTCCGTTATCCTTAGATGAACCATCATATGAAGGTACTGCACCTAAAGTAGCCTTTGCAGCCTCGAAAGCAGCCTGAGGAGCATCTGCTCTCTCAATTGTAGCCTTGTCCTCTGGCTCGATTGAATTACGTGCCTCACCTATAATAGACTGAGCCTCGTTCATTCTGTCTGTAGCCTGACTAGTCAGCTTACTCATAGAATTCTTGATATCAGCAAACTTAGTATTTACGCTTTCAATCTCATTTATAAGCATCAGACGTACAGTTGATGACATTGCATTGATCTTATCAGCCTTTGCATTAGCATCATCAACAGTTGACTTAGCCTGAGCATTTGCATCCTTGATAGTCTTTTCAGCAGCAGAATTTGCTTTTGCTACTGTCATTTCAGCGGTCTCATTAGCTTCACTAACTGTCTTCTTTGCAGTCTCAGTAGCTTCCCTGATTGTCTTTTCAGCTGTTGCATTAGCGTCGTTAACTGTCTTCTCAGCTTTTTCATTAGCTTCCTTGATAGCCTTATCTGCATTAGCCTGTGCTTCACTAACTACCTTGTCAGCCTTCTCCTTGGCTTCCTTAGTAACAGCATTTGCTTCATCTTCAGCCTGTTTCTTAAGTGAATCAACAGTCTTCTGAGCCTCTGCAAACAGAGTGCCCATCATTGCTGCAGGATTATTTGCATTTGCCTTAAGTTCAGTAATCTCAGCGTTAAGCTTTGTGATTTCTTCATCCTTCTTAGCAACTGCCTCAGTAACAGCTGCCTCATTAGCCTTTTTGAGTTCTGCGATCTTATTATCTGTTTCAGATGCTTCCTTGATCTTTGCCTCAAGCTGTGCTGCCTTAGCCTCAAGATCAGATGTAAGCTTAGCGATATCCTGCTTAGCCTTAACAAGTTCAGCCTCAGCAGCAGGATTACCAGCAGGTGCTGCCTTATCGCCTGCAGGAGCAGCTGCAGCAGCCTTTTCAGCAGCAGCAAGCTTATCATTTGCAGTCTTAAGCTGTCCTCTGAGAGTATCTATTTCTTTCTTAGCAGCTTCAAGAGCGGCGGTTATCTGAGCATTTGCAGGAGCGCCACCAGCAGGTGCTGCAGCAGCCTTCTCGTTTGCAGCCTTAACCTCTGCTCTGAGCTTGTCGATTTCCTTCTTAGCAGCTTCAAGAGCAGCCTGAGTCTGAGCATTCATCTGAGCGCCGCCAGCATGTGCAGTAGCAGAAGCGCCACCGCCAGCCTTAAGCTGAGCAATGATCTTCTCATCCTCAGCTACCTTTTTCTGGAGCTCTTCATTCTCCTTCTTGGCAGTTCTGAGCGCATTGTTTGAAGCATTGAGCTTCTCCTGCAGATTATCCAACTGATTTCTGAGCTTGAGAAGCTCCTGCGGGTCGGCAGGACCTGATTCTTTGGCTTGTTTTAATTCAGTCTCGAGTGATGAAATCTTAGAGTTGAGCTCGTCGAGATATGTAAGTACATCTTCTTTTACAAAGCCGCCACCAATTTTGGTGGTTCGTAATACGGTTGGTTCGTCCATGGTACACTCCGTTCCCCGCAATCGTGCGGAATAAAATTAAGGGATAATACGCCTTGTAATAATTATAACACATATACATTTTCAATTCAACCATTAAAATGTAGAAAATTTTAGTTGATTTTAGTGCAATTTACTATATTCAAACCTTAATTATCGTGCAAAAAAGCGGTTGAACTACATAAAAAAGTCCAACCGCAAAATGTTTATTAGAATTAGTTGCCAAGGATCTTAAGAATATCATCAAGATCATAATCAGTGCTTGAAGAAACTGGCTTCGGATCATTTCCACCAAGACCAAGTCCATCAATAAGAGGATTGTCAATCTGAATGATATCATCAAGGTCGCTTCCTGCTTCTGCTGTTTCTTCAGCTGCAGGCATATCACTGTCATCAAAACCAGCAGCGATAACTGTGATTGTCATCTCATCCTGCATATCTTCCTTGAATGCAGTACCGAAGATGAACTCAACACCATCAGCAGCTGTATCAGTAATCATCTTTGTTGCCTCATCAACATCTGCAGAAAGAACATCTTCTGACATTGCAATATTGATAAGGAGTCGCTTAGCACCAGAAATTGAAGTTTCAAGAAGCGGGCTAGAGATAACTGCATTTGCTGCTTCCTTTGCCTTTTCTTTTCCAGAACCGTGACCAATAGCCATATGAGCGTAGCCAGCGCCTCTCATGATAGTTGAAACGTCAGCAAAGTCAAGGTTAATGTATCCTTCTTCAACGATAAGATCAGATATGCTCTTAACGCCGGTCTTAAGTACGTCATCTGAAAGTGAGAATGACTGCTTCATTGTAAGCTGCTGCTTGCCATCAAGGAGCTTCTCATTAGGTATTACGATAAGTGAATCAACATACTTTCTAAGTTCTGCAATTCCTTTTTCAGCCTGTGCCATTTTCTGCTCTCTCTCAAAGAGGAAAGGCTTAGTAACAACAGCAACAGTAAGTATGTCCATTTCCTTAGCTATCTTAGCAACAACAGGAGCAGCACCTGTACCAGTTCCGCCGCCCATACCTGCTGTGATAAAAATCATATCTGCGCCTTTAAGATGAGCTTCGATCTCGTCTCTGTTCTCTTCAGCACTACGCTGACCGATCTCAGGCTTATTTCCTGCGCCTCTGCCCTTTGTGAGCTTAGTACCGATCGGGATTCTTGTAGTAGCCTTTGATTTATTGAGAGCTTTAGCGTCAGTATTGATAGCAATGTACTCAATGTCGTTAACTCCAGAGTCAACCATGCAGTTTACAGCATTTCCGCCGCCGCCGCCAACACCTATGACTTTTATATTAACATCGGGTTCCATAGCCTCTTCATAATTAAAATCTGACATTTCGAAACTCCTCCTACTTTCTATTTATCTGTATCTTTTAAGTAAATTTCACCCTATAAATACACATATCATTTTAGCATATAATTCTGATTTTTGCAAGTAATCACAAAATATTTTGAAAATTCGTCATTTCGCACAATCGGCAGTGATCATTTAGGCTTGTGTTGCACGTTTTCATCACTGATCATTATATATTTCGCCATTTTCATAGCCGTCATATCCGAAATCATCACCATACCAGCCATTGTCCACATCCCCCTGGCCGTCATCGTATGCTCCTTCATCATTCCAGTCATTTCCGCCTCCGTCATCCTGCCATCCATAATCCGGAACTGGTGCTACTGTAGTTGTGGTGGTGGTTGAAGTAACAGGAAGGCCGTTTTCATCTGTAACTATTGTAGCAGCTGTCTCATCCGCCCATTCTCCACTGCTACGGAAGCTGCACTGTTTCGAACCTATCATTGTAAGGTAGCCCTTTTTGCCCTGAACACTTTCATCATTCATTACAGTCTGAGCAAGATCAAGTTTGTATTCCACATCATTCCAGTTGCCCATCTTAAAGATAAGGCCATTCCTGTAATTTACTGTAATAGCGTATTCATTTGAAATATCTATTGACTGTATTTCAGTATTGTCATCCCTGTCAAAACGTCTTATTAACTGGGTAAACGCATCATATTTATTTTCATTTTTGGATTGGATTGCTTTACCAGGTTCCGTATCTGCCGGTTCAAAGCCATAGATTATAGGCAGGTTATCAGTATCGGTATAAAAATCATTGTCAGCAAGGATCTTTCCTTTTCTGCTAACTAGAAGAACGCCTTTGTCATATTGCACATTATAAGCGGGAATGCAGCGTGTTACTGTTATTCTGAGTGTCGAAGGGAAATCCTTGTCTACAGTCGCTGTTTCCACATACAACAGATTATCGAGGATTCTCTGCTGCGCTTTTTTATTGTCCAGTCTCAGCATATTATCGCCTGCATGAATCCCTGATGCTTCAACGATCTCCATGTAGGTATACGTTTCTGATTCGCCGGAAATAACAATTTCATCAATATTGAAAAGAAAAGTAAAGCACATTGTAATACCAACAGTAATTACAAGTAGCACAACTACGACTGTATAAACACTCATCATACGCTTTCTACGGCGCATGCGCTTGCCACTGTTTTGCCTTTCAATATTGGTTTTTTCGACATCGTTCATATTAACACCAAACCTTGTCAATCACACTCTGCGTATCTTACCGCCAAGTGTACTGACAGCCTCCTCAAATTTTTCATATCCTCTGTCTATGTGAGATATACCGCTCAGACAGGTAGTTCCTTCTGCAGCAAGAGCAGCCACAACCATAGCAGCTCCACCGCGAAGATCAGTAGCCTCTATATCGGCTCCTTTAAGCCTCTCGACTCCCCGTACAACCGCAACTTTTCCCATGACCACAATATCTGCGCCCATCTTATTCAAAGCTACAGTATGACGATATCGGCAGTCAAATAGATTTTCCTCAAAAACACTTGCACCTTCAGCTATCACAAGTGCCGCCATTAATACGGCCTGTGAATCTGTCGGAAATCCCGGATGTGGCATTGTGCGGATCCTGTCACGGATCGCTCTCAGCCTTGCTCCGCTTCTGAGGTATATCCTGTCTTCTGCTAGATAGATTCGACAGCCAGTTTGCTCAAGAACTGAAATAAACGGCTCCATCTCAGCTGTACAGGTATTTTTCAGTATTATCTCTCCGCCTGCAGCTGCAGTCATAGAAAGATATGTGGCTCCGGCAATACGATCAGGCATTATTGTATGTTCACAACCGTGGAGCTTATCCACACCGCTTATAACAATTGTGCTTTCGCCGTCACCCTTTATATCAGCGCCGCGTTTTCGCAGAAAAGAACAGAGATCACATATCTCCGGCTCGCGCGCGGCGTTGTTGACGATAGTTTCTCCCTCTGCGCATACCGCAAGAAGGATAATATTCTCAGTGGCTCCCACTGACGGAAATGGTAATGTTATCTTTGCTCCATGAGCTTTTCTTTTATTTAAACGGCAGTGAATCCTGCCTCCGTTATCGGAAATATCAGCACCCATTTTCCTGAGTGCTGCAAGATGCATATCAATTGGTCGTGGACCTAGCTCACAACCGCCCGGAGTGCTGAAAGTACACTCGCCATTGCGTCCTAATATAGCACCAATAAACATTATCGACGAACGCATTTCACGCATCAGATCATCCGGTATCTCATATCCTGACGATCCGGCCGGATCTATTATAGCTGTTCCATCAGCAACTGTACATTTACATCCAAGATAACTCAGTATCCTGGAAGCGGAGTAAACATCCGTCAGCGCCGGACATCTTTTAAGTACCGACTCGCCGTCTCCAAGCATGGCAGCCGACATTATCGGAAGTGCACTGTTTTTGCTTCCCTGCAGTGTTAGCTCGCCACTGAGGCGGCTACCTCCTGTGATGATATATTTCTGCATGATTCCACCTCGCAGCTTTTTGTGTATATTATGCTGCAAAGTGATACGATGTTACTTTACACCTATATTATTAGCTTTTAGGAAGGAAGAAAAATGCCCCGCCATCTCATCGGGAATCAATGCATACATCATATGACCCTTATCGGTCAGATATACTTTACCTCTGCATTTCTCAGCATAATCAAGTGCGCACTGCCGCCAGCTCACTTTCTTGCTCATTGTCGGCATATCGCTAATATAAAAACAACACGGACATTTTGGTATTCCTGTTTTATCAGCTCTTCTGGCATTCTCTGTCATTAGTCGAGCTTCTTCATAATACTCCTGATTGGCAATGTTTCGGTAAAAAAGTCCGCGGTAAGTTTCCTTTTCCTCATTATCGAGGTAATTTCCAGACATAAGTCCTGATGCGTTCTCAGTCTTATTCTTCACTAGTTTTGCTATAAATCCATCTTTGGAAATAGTGTGCAGAAGCTTGAACTGTTTGTCAAGCATTTTCAGACGTTTGAGCTCTGTTAATTCCTGAGCCTGCTGAATAGCTGTCTCAGGAATGCCCATGTCTATACTAAGTATCGCTTCGACCTCATCAGGATATGTATTTGCCCAGTATATAGCTTCAAATCCTGAATATGAATGTGGTGCAAGCACATATGGCGGCTCAATTCCTGCCATTTCTAGTGCTGCTCTGTCCTCTGCAACTAGATTTTCAAGTAAGCGCTGCTTTTTCATTTTCTCGCTGAATCCATATCCTGCTTTCTCTATAACGACTATACGGTATTTTTCAGCCATTATATGATAGAGCGGTCTGTACTCTAGCACCGGACTGGTAACACCATTTCCAGCCATGAATACTATAGTTACATTTCCGTCTCCCTCAGTATAAACATTCAGTTTAGTTCCATTAACTTCAACTTTATTGATATACTTCATTTCTTGCCTTTCTCTATAAGCTTATCTATAACAGAAAGAATACGTTCATTAGTGTCACTTAAATGAAGATCAGCTGCACTTTTCGACATCACTTCAACCTTGTCAGGTGCTTTATACAGTTTCTCTATTTCGGAAATAATCCGTTCGTTGGTAACATCTTTCTGTTCAATAACCACAGCAGCACCAGCTTTTCCGAGTACCATTGCATTATGATACTGATGATTGCCTGCTACTATTGGCGATGGTATCAGTATCGAAGCCTTTCCGGCTGCTTCAAGTTCAGCTAGAGTTGATGCACCGCTACGACATATAACAAGATCTGCAGCAGCGAGGCAAACATCCATATCATTTATGTATTCTGTAATACGAAGACGTTCGTTTTTAAGAGGAATTCCTGCTGCCTCCATAGCCTGTGGAAAAGTATCTTTTCCCATTCCACCGTATCCGTGAATGTGATTGATATTAAGCTTATTTCCGACATGCCATTTTATTACCTCTGTCATTGTCTCGTTGATGCACCCTGCACCAAGACTTCCGCCAAATGAAAGGATCGTAAAATCATCATTGAATCCGAGTTTTTTTCTTGCCTCAGATTTGCTCATTGTATTTATGTTGCTTCTTACAGGAAGTCCTGTTACGCTATATTCAAACTTACTCTTATCCATGAAATTGAGTGCTTCCTTAACGGTAAGCATTACATAATCTACTTCCTTTGAAAGAAGCTTATTTGTAACTCCAGGATAAGCGTTCTGTTCATGTATTGCTGTTGGAATTCCCATTCTTGCAGCTTTTCGGATAACCGGTCCGGCAGCGTATCCGCCAGTGCCTATTGCTATATCCGGCTTAAATCCTTCAATGATTTCCTTTGCCCTTCTGCCTGAAGTTGCAAGATAAGCAACAGCCTTAGCATTTCTTCCAATGTTTTCAATGGAAATCCGTCTCTGAAAACCAGCTACTTTTATCGTTTCCATCTTATATCCAGCCTGAGGAACAAGTTTGGCCTCCATTCCCTTTGGAGTTCCGGCAAATAGGAATTCAGCATCAGGATATTTCGACTTAATTATATCAGCGATAGCAAGACCAGGATTAATATGGCCGCCAGTGCCTCCGCAAGATATGAGAACTCTCATATGATCGCTCCTTTATGCGTTTTTGGGTTCGTTATAGTCTCCGCCACCATCATCAGTTTCAGGAACCAAAACCGTTTCCTCTGTTTCAGGCGGATAATATCGGTGCTGAGATATATTCAGCATAATTCCCATCTCAGCAAGCTGCATGACAAGCGCCGTACCTCCATAACTGAAGAATGGTAGAGAAATACCAGTGTTTGGTATGAGATTACTTACAACTGCGAGGTTGAGAACGGTCTGTATTCCAATCTGAGTAGTAATTCCAACTGCAATGAGCATTCCAAAACGATCCTTGCAGCGAACCGCAATCGAATAGCCCTCCACAACAAGAAGGAAGAAAACGATAATTATTGCAAGTGCTCCGACAAAACCAATTTCCTCACAAACTATCGGAAAAACAAAGTCATTCTTTGTTTCTGGGAGATATAGATACTTCTGACGGGAGTTTCCTAGTCCAAGACCGAAGAGTCCTCCGGATCCGATAGCGATTATTGAGTTGGCTGTCTGCCACGTTACATCAAGAACATCAGAAAACGGATCCTTCCATGATGCAATACGCTTTGCAACGTAACTTCCAGGAACATGAGACTGCCATGTAATATAACCAATAGCTGTCAGAACCGATCCTATTCCAAGTGCAGTATACTGTTTCCAGTTTGCTCCTCCACAGAGAATCAATACGATAGCTATTGCACTTATGAGCATGATGCCTGAGATATGCTTCTCAAGTGCAATAAGTAACACATAAAATCCAAGAAGAGCAGCATATTTCAGAATACCTATCTTGAATGTGTTCATCTTTTTGCCATCACGTTCCATACTGTATGCAAAATAGATAATGAGCGACAATTTTGCAACTTCTGAAGGCTGAAAACCTATAGGTCCGATATCGATCCATCGTTTTGCTCCCATGGTACCACCTTCATCATTACCTATGAGCAGTACCATAATAAGAAGAGCAGCAACAACGATGTAAAAAATGCCAGCTACATTGAAGTTTTTTAGAATAGGAAGCTTAACTGTCTTGAAATTATGATAGTCCATTTTCATGAAGAATATCATAGCTACAAAACCTAAACCTGCAAACATCGCCTGCTTCTTGGCATAGTACAAACCATCGCCGAAATCGCTGTATGCCCATGCATAACTTGCAGAAGCCATCATGACCAAGCCAACAACGAGAAGTATCATAACGTATGCGAAAAACGCTACACTTATATCGCCTGTTCTGCCATCTCCTATGAAGAACCTCAGGATGCCGGCTCGTCTTTTTTGTTTAGTTCTTCTTGCCTTTGCCATTATGACCTCCTAGCAGTCCTTGAAAATGATATTATCTGAAAATAAGAAGAGTGGCTATGCCTAAAGCACCAAAAATGATAGCAGCAAGCGAGAATGTGATTACTATTTTATACTCACTATATCCGCTCATCTCAAAGTGATGATGAATTGGTGTCATCTTGAAGATTCTCTGTCCCTGATGATCTGAACGCAGCTTTTTGGTGATCTTGAAGTATCCTACCTGTATCATTACCGACAGGGCCTCAATTATGTATACCAGAGCAACCAGCAGGAGAAGAAGATGCTTGTGAAGAACAAGGCCTACACCTGTAACTGCTGCCCCGAGGAACATTGATCCGGTATCGCCCATAAAGCACTTAGCCGGATTAAGATTCCAAATAAGGAAACCAAGGCATCCTCCTGCGAGTGCCATAGTGAAACATGAAATCTCGTTTTCACGCAGGAAAGCACAGCAAATGGTAAATATCAGCATGACCACAAACGTTACTGAACCACAAAGTCCATCAACACCGTCAGTAAGGTTTACAGCGTTTGTGAGATATATGATAACAGGTATCATAAGAATATAATAGAAAATTCCTAATGAAGGAGACTCCCAGAAGCCAAGATCAACTGTTGTCTTTCCATCACCGAACTTATAAATCATAAAGAGGAAACCAAGTCCGAATAATGTCTGCAAAGCTATCTTCTGCATAGGCGAGAGACCATCATTATTCTTACGAGCTACCTTTGTGTAGTCATCTATGAATCCTATAAGTCCAAACAGAAGTGAAAAAATAATAACACTCAGTAATCTGAAAAAAGCATTATGTGTCTCGACAGCCGTCGTATCAAGTGCATATCTTATACGATATGCCCAGTATCCGCCAATAGCAGTAATGACTGTTGAGATAATAAACATGAATCCGCCCATTGTGGGAGTTCCCTGCTTCTTGGCATGCCACTGAGGACCATCCTTGGTTTTGATCGGCTGTCCGAACTTTATCTTGTGTAGATAAGGAACAAGCCAATTACCAGATATTCCTGCTATCGCAAACGAAAGCAATGAGGTGAACAGATTGATAATCCATAAAGACATAAATTGATACAACTCCAATTTTTAGATTGCGAAGAACGCCAATCCGGCATCCGACTTTTTATTAATTAATCGAGCAGCTTAAGACCTTCTGCAACGATCTCACGTTCATCAAAGTGAATGTGTTCCATACCGCTTAGGATCTGATAGTCCTCATGACCTTTTCCGGCAAGAACAATAATATCACCTTTTTCAGCTATTTTCAATGCATGATATATAGCCTCTCTGCGGTCAGTAACGACATCATAGGGTATTTCTGAACCTTCGAGTCCTACCAGTATATCCTTTATTATAGCCTCAGGGTCCTCATTACGTGGATTGTCCGAAGTTACAATCAGTTTGTCAGCATAAGAAGCTGCAGCCATCGCCATTTTAGGGCGTTTAGCAGCGTCGCGGTTTCCACCACACCCGAACAGACAAATAAGTCTTCCGTCAGTATATTCCTTAACACTTCGAAGAATATTCTCAATTGCGTCAGGCGTGTGCGCATAATCGCATATAACAGTAAAGTCGCGTCCTGTAGGAATGACTTCACATCTGCCCTTGACACCATTATAATTTTCAATTGCTTCTGTTATTGTGTCAACAGATATTCCCTCACGAAGACAAACAGCAATTGCTGCCGTTATATTCGAAACATTAAAGAGTCCTGGAATACGTGTTTTAACCAGATGAGACTTATCACCTGTACAATACCAGAAACTGCTTCCGGTAGACTTTATCTTTATGCCATCTGCATATATGTCAGCGTTCTCTTTGACACTGAACGAATACTTATCACACGATACCTCACTGTAGAGGCGTCTTCCATACTCATCATCTTTATTTATAATTGCTGCTTCACATATATCAAACAACATTTTCTTTGCTTGATAGTAGTCTTCCATATCTTTATGATAATCAAGATGATCCTGTGTCAGGTTAGTAAATACTGCAGTCTTGAAAAATGATGGTCCAATACGCTTCTGACAAAGTCCGAAAGAACTTACTTCCATAACCACATACTTGCATCCGGCTTCTGCCATCTTGGCAAGTAACGCCATGAATTCATAAGTAAGAGGTGTAGTGTTTTCTGTATGGATCACTTCATTACCTATCTCATTCTGAATAGTACCAATAAGACCAGTCTTAAAACCAGCTGACATCAGAATGTGTTTAATCACACTCGTAGTCGTTGTCTTTCCATTCGTGCCGGTAACCCCTATAAGAGTCATCTTTCTCTCCGGATGTCCGAACCATGCTGCGCAGATTTTTCCATATAGTGTTCGTGTATCATCAGTAAGTATCTGTCTTTCTCCCAGACCAAGATCACGTTCACATACTACTGCAACAGCGCCTTTTTCTAGCATCTCTGATGCTGCATCATGGCCATCAAATTTCGCACCACGTATACAGACAAAGAGGCTGCCATCAGTAACTCGTCGCGTATCATCAGTTATAGAGGTTATTTCTGCGTCGCCGATAGCTGTCACTGCATTGTTCTCTATGATGTCTCTTAATTTCATGCTTACAGCCTCCATTCTTTAATTCTTTCTTTTTTTACAGCAACAGGATCAGTCTCCTCCACTGTATACCATAAATTCCAACTCAACAGTTGAACCCACAGGCACCTTTTTCCCTGCAGGAGGATTCTGCTTGCTAACAAGTACGCCCGCGTGATTTACAGAAGCACCACGTGCAACATAATTGAGCTGACAATACATTACAGAATCATTTGCCATACTTGGTGAAAGTCCCACTAGGTCAGGCACTTCAGTATAATCTACTGTGTGACTGCTCTCTGTATAAAGATAAACCATACCACCCTTAGCCACTACTGAACCAGTATCAGGAGACTGAGCAACTACGGATGTTCCCTCACCTATAATCTTATACTGTATATCATAGCCTTCAAGGGTCTGGAGCGCATCATCAAGAGGTCCTTCAAGAAGTGGTATCTTGATATCAAGATTTGCAAGTTCTTCAGTTGTATACTCAGGACTGATTCCTAAGTACGGAAGGACTTCTGTCAGAATGTTTCTAGCTGTCGGAACAGCTACCTTACTTCCGTAATAACCGATTTCCTTATTAGGCATATCTGCAAGAACAAGAAGTATTATCTCCGGATCATCTGCAGGGGTAAAGCAGCAATATGAAGCACCATACTCCTGTATACTCTTATCCTCTTCCTGACCTTTTTCCATAGTGATACCCTGAGCCGTATACATGAGTCGCTGGGAAGTACCTGACTTACCACCGATAGAGTATCCCTTTATAGTAACGTTTCCTCCTCCGTTGCCAGAAACAACTTTTTCCAGGCAATCGCGCATCTTGGCTGATGTCTCTTCCGAAACGACCTGTCTCTTTACTGTACGTTCATTCTTGAATACTACGTTTCCGTCTTCATCTAGTATCCTGTCCACAACATATGGCTGGAGGAGATATCCACCGTTTATTGCAGCACAATAAGAAGTTATCATTTCCATCGGAGTGATGGTCTCGCCCTGTCCGAAAGAGCAGACCGCAAGGTCAACATTACTCATTACATCCGGGTCGAAACCGATACCCGCCGCTTCAAAAGGCAGATCTATTCCTGTTCTGGAATCAAGTCCGAACGCATTAAAGTAATAACAGAACTTCTCAACACCAAGTCGTCTGCCTATCTCCATAAAGGCAGGGTTACATGAATTCGTGAGCGCTGTCTGATAGTCCTGAGGACCGTGACCACCTGTCTCATGACAATAGATCTTCTGAAGTGCTCCGGGAAGATCAACCCAACCGTTACACATGAAAGAATCTTTCTCTGTGTCTATTAAGTTTTCCTCAAAAGCTGCTGCGCTTGTTACGACCTTGAAAACTGAACCAGGCTCATATATTTCAGAAATACACTTATTTCGCCACTGACGTTCGAGCATTGCGCTTTCAGTTTCTTCAGGAGTAAGTTCCTCATTTGTTATAATAGGTGAATGATCAACTACCTCACGCGGTTCATTTGGGTCAAAGCTCGGATAAGTTGCCATACCATATACAGCACCTGTCTTCGCATTCATCAGTATTGAACAAGCACGATTCTTAATCTCAAAATCATTGACCATTTCCTGCAGGTATTTTTCCAGAATATACTGGATATTCATATCAATTGTGAGATATACATCATCACCGTTCTTTGCAGGATATGTCTTTGAATATCTGTAAGGAAGCTCGTTTCCGTGTGAATCCTTGGCAGAAATCGTTCTTCCATCAGTACCGGAAAGATAATCGTCATAATATGCTTCAATTCCATACAGTCCATATCCATCTGCTGATGTAAATCCTATAACAGGTGCCGCAAGTTCATTCTGAGGATAATATCTTTTGGTGTCTTCCTCAACATTTAGACATGTCATACCAGCGTCATTGAAGAATTTGAGCAATTCATCAGCGACAGGCTTCTCGACCTGATCCTGGAGTACATGATACTGAGTATTTTCCTCCATTGCTGCGGATACCTTTTCGGCCATAATTCCAAGTTTGGTGGAAAGAAGCGTAACTGCTTCAGCACGAAAAGCCTCAGCTGATTCTGGAAGAGCATTTGTAATTACTACCTGATATTCCTCTCCGCTTTCATTAGTAGTAGTCTCAACCTTAGGCTGGTATGTACCGTTTGCTATGTCTTCTTTCTGCTTATCAATACGTTTCTGCAGACTTTCCATGTCTTCACGGAAACGCTTTGGATCAATAAAAACTTTATACACTGAAGCACTTTTAGCAAGAGGTGTCGACTTTGAATCATATATTGATCCGCGGTGAGCAGGGATTATTATAGAACCAAAGTGCTGATCATTAGCCATTGCTTGATATTTTTTATTGTTCAGCACAGATATATTAAAGAAATTTCCAGCTACAACAGCAAAGAGGCCAAAGAACACCGAAGTCATTATTATTCTTGTTCTGAGCTTCATTCCTCTTGTAGGCAGATTCTTATTTGCCATATAACTCACACTTTCTATACTTATCGTTGCAGTAACTCAACATTCAGGCTAAGAAACTGTACGTTTTTCTCGATTTCTCCATAAAATAGAATAAGGCAGGGTGTTGTCGTGCCCCGCCTTTGAACATCTTCTTTTTTTATGTGATGTCCGTTTCTATGATACTGCCGTATCGAAAACGCTTATCAGGCGCGTGGGAGCGTCCTCCCCTGTCCGTATTTTCCGCTCCCGGACAGGGGTAACGTTCCCGGTATTCCGATCACTCGCTGTATCTCCTTGGTTCTACTATCACTACGGCATATTTTTTTCTTTGAGCCGTTAGTATTTAATATAATTACGGGCAGCCTTGTTTCTTTATATTATATTGGTCTACCCTCTGAAATATTCGACACAGTGTTCAAAAAAGCTTTTAACCTTTCCTAGTATGCTTTCATCACGCTGAGGAATATTTACAACGTCATCTGTCTGTATCTCGATATACTTAATCTGTGAAGAATCAATCTTCTTCATACCGAGAACATTTTCGGCATAGTCTTCTATATTCTTCGCCGACATCTGACTTTCTAGCTCAGATTGCAACCTAACGTTCTCTGCCTCGGCAAGATTCAACTCATTATTTAGAGAAGAAACCTTACTGTACATCGTATTTCGTCTGTTCAGACTGTAGATAACAGTACCGAGAAGAACTACTGCAAGGGCAGATACCAAAATAATAGTAAATACAGAGCCGCTTTTAGCTTCGGTTCTCTTCATAGTAATCTGCGGTCTTTTCGCAGGTGACCCCTGATCTGGTAGCGATTCGGGCTTTTCAGCCGGTCTTGCGCTGTACATATCCGCTGTATAACGGAATACCGAATCACGTTCAGCCATTGAGCTCTGCGCTCCTTTCTATTATCCTGAGCTTTGCACTTCTGCTTCTGTTATTGGAACTGAGTTCCGATTCGTCAGCCTCTATGGGCTTTCGGTTCACAAGAATCCCCTGCGGCTTGCGTCCGCATACACACTGGGGGAAATCCGGAGGGCAAATACACCCTTTACACCATCCTGCATATCTCTGCTTAACAAGTCTGTCTTCCAGAGAATGGAAGGTGATTACGGCAAGTCTGCCGCTTGGTTTCAGGCTGGCGAAGGCTTTATCGAGTCCTTCGGATAAATGGTCAAATTCACAATTGACTGCTATTCTGATTGCCTGAAATGTCTTTTTGCAGGGATTTTTTTCACGTCTTGCTTTCTGCGGAACGCTTTCCCTGACAATGTCTGCAAGCTGTAATGTCGTCTCGATGGGAGCAATTTCTCTTGCGCGAACAATATTTGAGGCGATACGGCGTGAAAATTTCTCTTCTCCGTACTCAAATATAATTTTGGCAAGCTGCTGTTCATCGAATGTATTTACAATGTCTGCAGCACTAATTCCGCTCTGACTCATTCTCATATCGAGAGGAGCGTCGGAATGATAGGAGAAACCTCTGCTTTCTTCATCAAGCTGATATGATGAAACTCCTAGATCCATCAGTATACCATCAACAGCTTCAATCCCGAGTTCTTCAAGTACTTTATCAAGCTCGGAATAATTACGGTGGATTACCGTTGCATTCTTAAACTCCGCCAGTCTCTCCCCCGCTGCTTTAACAGCGTCAGGATCACGATCAAGAGAAATAAGTCTGCCTTTTTCATTTAGCCTTGCGGCTATTGCAGAGGAATGTCCTCCACCACCAGCGGTACAGTCAACATAGACTCCGTCGGGGCGGATGTTCAGCCCGTCAATAGTTGCTTCGAGCAGAACAGGGATGTGTCTGAATTCCATAAATGACTCCTTGTATATTCACCACACTTCTGCCAATACAGAAACGCCGCGAATACATACGAATATCAGAGCACGAGGTTTGCAAGCGCTGCCTTCTTGGCTTCTGGATCTACAGATTTACGCGTTGCTGCAAGCTTGTCACTTGCCCAGATTTCGGCTCTGTTTAAATTTCCAATCACTGTGACTTCACCTGTTATGCCCGCACGTTCTCTGAGATGCTGGGAGATAAATATTCTTCCCTGCTTATCAGGAACCTGCTTTTCAGCGTCGGCCATAACATCTCTTCTGATATCAGCGCCAATGTCGCCGGGAATCCCGTAGAGTTTGTTACAGTAGATTTCGAATTCTTCAATGGAATAAGCGGCAATATAGTTTCCATCATGACTCATGCAGAGATAAAACTCCGCGCCAAGAACATCTCTAAGTTTATTCGGGAAGCTCATGCGGCCCTTGCTATCGATACTAGGATTAAACGTACCACACAATGGCTCACTCATGACCTTCACCTCACTTCCTTGCTCTTTGGTGGAATTTTTCACCTCTAAGTGGGTCAAACATGCAACTCGTTACCGTTCTTCACCCCTATTTCAATTATATATTGTTCCAAGCAAGAATTCAAGGCAATCTAGCCAAATAAAAGCTAGAAATACTTAAACAAAATTAGAGATTTTTTAGCTATTTTGTTCAAATTTTAATCATTCAGCGTTAAAATTAGAACATACGTTTATAATTTTTTCACCCCTTTTTCCCTTTTCGAGTTAAAAAGAGGTGATTTTTTGGAAAATTACACCTCCTGAGGTCTACACCTCATAAACCGCAAATAAGTCTCTGAGCGGATAGTAATTTTACCCCGCTCAAAGACTTACTATTATTGTATCTTAGCATGTGATTAAATGTTGCTGAAACTTAATACTTAATCTGTTCCGGATCTGTAGTTTCGCCGACATCAGCTTCGCTGACCGTCTCAGTTGTTCCTTCCTCACCAGTCGTCTCCTCTGAAGAGGTAGGCTCAGAAGTACTCTCACTCGTCTCCTCTGATGTTTCTTCTACATCAGTAGGATCTTCAGGCTCATCTGCCGGCGACTTTGGATCGCCTATATCAGTAGGCTGATTATTCGGATATACAACTCCTGGCGTATATTTGTAATCCGCATCAACTACTTCTATTTCAGAGCTGCCATGCGGTATCGCTTCGCCTTCAGGTCTTGGCGTATAGAATACATTGAATTTTGATGATTTGAGATTCAGAGCAAGTTTGAACTCATATCCCTTTACAGTTAGCTGATCATCAATATTGACATAAGTTACATATCCTGTTTCATCAGAATACTCAGGCTGTATCCATCTCGCAGGCTCATCAGAGAGCTTGATGTTATATGCCTTCTCAATCATATTTCTCAGCTGGAAGTCATCAATGTATGTAACTGTACCATAATGTGGATCATAGCATGCGTCATAGTCGCTTGACACAGATCTGAGATAAGGCAGGTTTGCCCAGAAAACTTCGCTGCAGTTAGCTGTTATTCCTCCGCTTGAAGCAGAGAACATTGTAAGAGCGTAATCGTCACCATAGAACAATGCCTGGCCAAGTACATCACTGACTGCGTCAACAACGACCTGCGGTGGATGCGGCTTGCATCTTAGATCTGCGGAATCTCCGTTATGATACATGCAGTAAGTGTAGACAGCAACTGCCTGAGCCTTAATAGCTTCATAGCTCATTGTGCCTCCGACTTCATTGAATACTATCTGTGATACCATTGAGAGTACGTCGCCGGAAACTCCGTTAACTGTAATCTCATCCTCATCATCCACACAGGTATCCATAAGGTATGTGTCCGGATAGTAGTGGAAAAGTATATCCTGATATGTCCAGCCCGAATATGTAGCGTAGAAATTTGCGCCATTCTGACTCATTCCAACGCCGTGTCCCCAACCGTATGTTACTATTGCGAATTTACCTGGGGTCGACTCAATTTCAGGTTCACTCTCGAACCATGGAATATCGCCGACATATCCGCCTGTCACATTCAGTTCCACAGGAGTAGGCTTTTTGTTTTTCTTCTTGACTCCACTGTTTCCCGACTCTGGGGAAGCTTCATAGCTGATGAGAGAAAGGCTGTCATCGTAATCATCGAGAGTTGCCTTATACCACTCTATCTCCTGTTCTTCCTGCTCAGCGGATTCTGTTGTAGTAGTATCCGCTTCTGTTGTCTCAGATACTGAGGCAGTGGAAGTCTTATTTTCAGTTGTAGTTGTATCTGCGGCGCTTACCGAATAGCTTGAACCTGTTAATGCAATCACAGTTCCGGCAATGGCAGCAACCGCTCTTTTAAAAGGTGTTTCTGTCTTCATCGCTATCACCTCTTTCAATGGAAATATATGTCATGCTTACTGAGCTGCTTCTGTAGTATTCTCAGTTGAAGCTTCAGTAGGCGCGTGTGCTTTCTTGTATTCCTCTGTCCGCTCAACCGAAGACAAATCGCCAGGCTTCTCACCGTCACGGAGACGTCTTGCTATGATTATAAAGCGGGAGTTATCTTCGTCAGCATAACAGGTTGACAGAGTTAGCAGCTTATCACCGTACTTTACATCGACTCCTGTATCAAACAGCTGCCTTCCCTTTGCAAGAGTTACATACTCGTTGAATGTCTCTTCATCATTAAGCTCTTCCATATCCCAGTAACCAAAATCAGTATATGTATGGCCGCTGGTGATACAGCAGTAACAGATAACATATGTGTAATCTTTATAATTCGAACTTAATTCAATAAAAGGTGCCGAATTGAAGAATTCATAATCCTGTCGGTATCTTCTAATCGAACCGAACATGGTATTATTCGCCATATTGTGTCCATAGATAACTATATTCTCGGACTGTTCTGACTCAACACTTCCAAAGTCATCACGGAAATCCATGAAAAGAGCACCCTCACGATGGAGCTTCCGGTCTATACCATGTTCAAGATAGTAAGAGTTAACCTCATACTCCTCACCACCGTAAAAGTCAACGCCCTTAGGCACCTCTCCCGGATCTTTAACAAAAGCATAATCCACTTTTGTCTGATCTATTTTTATCCAGCCTGCTATATCCTTATTCTGCTTAAGAAGCTGCTTTGCTCTTTCAGTCATTCCTTTATCTGATGGAACATATTCATAGGATGGAAGTGTTGTAGGCTCTGAAGGCTCCTCAGTTACAGGCTCCGCCTTACCTACAATGTGTTCTTCCTTTTTTTCATCACATCCGAAAAAAGATGCTGTTACAAGTCCAGCCGCAGCAATAAAAGCTCCGCAAGCTGCAATAAACTTAGTTTTGCTTTTCACTTTATATCATTCCTCGATATTTGCCTTGCTATCCTTTTATGGTCCGTACGGAACGAACTGAGTAGGATCATATTTTTCATTCGGGTGCTGATCGTAATATACGTTCGGCCACTTTATATTGGTATTCTCTTTGCTGTCCTTAGTGCCTTCGTAAAGGTCTTCACCAGGACGCACTCTGCGTGCCATAAGTATAAGTCTTCCTCGATCATTACCGATAACATCAGTGTTGCAGGTCGATATGGTAAGAATCGGATCACCATACTTCACATCAACATTGTTAGTACGAAGTGTTCGTCTTTTGGCCTCATTGACGAAGTCATAAAACTCATCTTCATCATCAAAATTAAGAGTATTCCAGCAGTCATACTCCGTATCCGTGTCATCCTCTGCATCAAGCAGGAAGAAGGAGAATATCTTATAAGTATACTGCTCATAGTTTGAGTTGAACTCAATTATCGGATGACTCTCATAGTAATTCGGATACCTGCGGTAATACTTGAGTGCTCCAAACATACTCTCATCCGCCATATTGTGACCATACACAATTAAGTTATCTGAGTTTTTCTCAACAAGCCTGTGATTCTCAACAATATCAAAATTATTTCGCCAGTCAAGGAATAACGCACCAGCACGTGAATCCTCACCCTTGAAGTTCAGATTAAGATATTTGCTGTTGTCCTTAGCCTGTACAACTGGTAGAGCAACTATCGGATTACCATCAATTGTTGGTATTGTCATATATCCTATAGTCTCGGAATTTATATCAAGAAGCTTCTTAGCTCCCGGAAGAAGATCATAATACTTATCATCCAGATTTGTTTCTTCCTCAACGGATGTGATAATAGGAGTATACGTACGATAGATATCATCTATATTGCTGTACTCCATTCGGCTGCGCCACAAATCCAGGTAGTAGTCGCCAACCATATATCCACATACTACTATTGCCACAAGTGAGCCAAGGAACACAAATTTTCTGACGATCTCAAGTGGTTTATCCCCCTTTTCAGGGAATAAGCCTCGAATCTTCTGTCCAAGCGTCTTGGGCTTTTTCTTCTTTTTCTTTTTCTTGGTATCCTTATGCATACGCGGCTCGGTATGGGGAGTATTTGCCCATGCCTCACGCGGTTTTCTCATGGGATTAAGTGTCGTTCTTGGCTGAGCCTGTACATGCTCCTGCGGCTGTACTTCTGCAGCAGGTGTCACATCTTCGGAAGTCTGAACAGGTGCGGAAGATTCTGCCGGGGTTTCCTTCACAGTAACTGCTGTCTCATCAAAAACTACCGTTTCTTCCGGGATTTCTGCCATTTCAGTAACATTCTCTGTTTGAACAGCTTCCTCTTCATGCGCCTCCACTATCGGAGTTGGCGCTTCAGTGGGCGTTTCATCTGCTCTGTTCTGCGAAGCAAGCTTGTTACGTCTGACACGTTCAAACTTAGCTGCAAAGCTCTCCTCCGCGGCAAATATAGCCTCTTCTGCGGTCTGCGCCTGTACAGGAGTGGTCTCCTGCGGCTCATCTGCGTGGAGCGAAGCTCTGATAGCCTTTATCTTTTCGGCTTTTCGCTTAGCCTCAGCGGCGGCTTGCTCTTCATTCAGTTTATCTATATAATTATCGCTCATAAATCGATTTCTGCCTCCGCATATGGTTTACAATAGCTCTGCCTGTTTGGCATAGCTATCCCCTTATCTATATAATTTTACACTATCATCTGACCCTTTGTCAAGGTTTGATGCCAAAGTTTCACAGTATCGCCTTGAACTATTCCGATACAGTTCACATTCGGAACGTTTCGCACAAAAAATATGTGTTTAATTTGTGCAATAGTTCAAAAAACTGACAACTCATTTTGAATAATTAAAGGTCTTTATTTCTGTTCCTTCAACCGCTTTCTCTACAAGCGGCCCGAAATCGAAACTATTCTGAGCCTTTTCTATGTCCTCCAGACGAGGCTTAACTTTTGGATGTCTTGGAGTAAATACTGTACAGCAGTCCTCATAAGGAAGCGTCGAAATCTCAAAAGTATCTATCTTACGCGATATTTCGATTATTTCTGTTTTATCCATTCCTATAAGCGGTCGTAGTACAGGAATACGACAAACTGCGTCAGTGCATCCTATTGCTGCCATGGTCTGACTAGCAACCTGTCCAACGCTCTCACCTGTAATTAATGCAAGACAGTTATCCTTTTCAGCAATGCGCTGCGCAATCTCCATCATAAGACGGCGCATTATAATTGTAAAGAACTCTTCAGGACAGTTATCCTTGATAGCTTCCTGTATCTCGGTGAAAGGAACACAATAGAAAGCGATGCCTCCACACCAGTCAGTCAGTTTCTCACAGAGTTGCTCAACTTTCAGCTGTGCACGATCAGATGTATATGGCGGGCTGACATAGTGAATAGCCGCAATATGCACACCTCTTTTAGCCATCATCCATCCTGCAACAGGACTGTCAATTCCCCCCGAGAGCAATAAGAGTGCCTTACCGCTGCTTCCAACCGGAAGTCCGCCAGCTCCCTTTAAGTTCTCAGCATGAACATATGCATTAGTATCACGTATCTCAACAGTAACTGTAACTTCAGGATCCTTTACATCAACACTGAGATTAGGGAACTTATCAAGCAGCACTCCGCCTAATTCAGCGCATATCTCAGGCGACTTCATCGGAAATGCCTTGTCAGAGCGCTTTGATGCAACTTTAAACGTTTTAGCTGTGCTCAATACATCACCGCAGTATTCTATTGCTTTTTCACAGATATCAGAAAAATCCTTTTCACAAGCATACGCGCGACAAAGTGCAGCTATTCCAAACACCTTGCTTACACGATCAACTACTTCGTTGAGATCTATGTCATCATCGAGCGGAGTTATGTATGCTGTTGACTGCGCACTAGTAATCTGAAAATGTCCAAGGCGCTTAAGTCTACGCTTGATATTTTTTATGAGCATATCCTCAAATGACTTCTTATTCAGTCCTTTGAGGACCATTTCACCATATTTAGCTAAAACTATCTCTTTCATTTTCTTCTCCTATACTATTTATAATATTACTTATTTTTCCAAATTACATCTTTGAAGTTACTGTACCCGATAACATCTCTTGCACCCTTTAATTTGCCGAACTTCTCTCGCTGCTCCTGCCTGCTGTAGCTGTGAAGCATATCGTCGGTAAGCGGCTTATTTTCCAGAGACCATGCTTCGGCAGGGACTCCGTCCATGAATCTGACAACGACATAGAAGGTTGAGTTACTCCGGCTTGAATAATAATCGTTTGTCTCACTCTGAGGAAGGAGATCACACGGCTCATTTACCAGTCCGGCCTTTCTGCAAGTCGCCCTGACAAGGTATTCCTTATCGTTAGGGACATCCTTCCCAAGCGATTCATAGTAGTCCTTCACCTGTGCATAGATAGCTTTGCCAGAGTCTGAAGCCACGACGTCCCTGTCGTCTATCATACGGCTGCCCCACGCCATGTTTATTCCATATACAAAACATAATCCGAGGACAATGAGCGCTGCAGCTGCTCCCAGAAGCCACATCAGCAATGATTTCAGCGACTTTTTCTTTTTTTCCCGCTTAATTTCAAGGTTCTCTTCCATACAGTCCTCCATTTTCCGCACGGACACGTGTCCTTGGTTTAGCCTCTTACGTTTACTATGCCTTCACGCAGAGAGGAAGCAAACTGCTCTATCTCGGCTTCAGTAGTCTCGGCTGTCATACTTATACGCAGAGCTGAATCCGCCCGTTTGCCATTAATGCCAAACTGACCAAGAACTCCACTCTGTTGCCCCTTCGAGCACGCCGAGCCGCTTGAAACATATATTTCCTTACTTTCCAGATAATGTAGCATTATCTCTGAACGCTTTCCCGCCGCAGAAATGTTCACCACATAAGGTGAACCGTCCGCGGGCGAGTTAACTTCAACACCTTCTATCGAAGAAACCAGCCCAGTCAGTCTGTCTTTCAAAGCCGAAACTCTATCAAAACGTTCCTTTATTGTAGGTTCAAGTTTCTCAACAGCTGCACCAAAAGCACAAATCAAAGGGACAGATTCTGTTCCGGAACGAATGCCTTTTTCCTGCTTTCCACCAGTCACAACCGGAATCAGTCTCACGCCCTTACGGATATACAAAGCTCCTACGCCTTTAACGCCATGGATCTTATGGCCGCTCAATGATATCAGGTCAGCACCGAGCGCATTAGCCTTAACCGGAAGTTTCATGTATGCCTGGACACAGTCCGTGTGAGTTATTATATCCTTAAACCTTTTCTTGGCTGAATTAAACGTTTCTTTAACTGGTAGTATGTACCCTGTTTCATTGTTGACATACATCATTGTCAAAAGAACAGTGTCATCATTACATACCGCCATGAAATCTTCTGCATAAAATCTCCCGTCATCTCGCGGTGAAACACGAATCACCTCAAAGCCTTTGTTCTCAAGGTCGGATAGTGTTTCATCAACTGAAGCATGCTCAACCGCTGAAGCAACTATTCTGCGTCGCTTTTTTCCGTAAGCAGCCGAAGCTCCTCTTAACGCAAGATTATTACTCTCTGTTGCACCTGAAGTGAATAGGATATTGTCAGCGTCTGCACCAATTGAAGCAGCAATGTTTTTACGAGCTTTATCCATCGCCAACAGAGCATTCAGTCCTGCTCTGTGAAGTGATGAAGGATTACCAAAATTTTCAGTCATAGCCTCTATAGCCGCATTAACAGCTTCAGTACAAGGTTTTGTCGTGGCGGCATTGTCAAGATATACCATCGGATCACTTCTTTCTAAACAACAGTATTTTTTATTATAGCATGTTTAATAAAAAAAAGCAACCCGCGCTTTAAAATACATTATTATTATACTTCAAAAAAATGCAAAAAAGCCTTGACAAGCCCGAATTATTGTGTTATAATAGTTTTACCTCATTTGGGGTTATTTTTTATGCCCCGCAGAGGGAGGCAAACGACCTACCTCCGCATGCGGAGGAAATATTATTTCAGGAGGTGCCGTTATGAGAGTGAAAATTACATTGGCTTGTACAGAGTGCAAACAGCGTAATTACGTTTCCAAGAAGAACAAGAAGAACGATCCGGACAGAATTGAAATGATGAAACACTGCAAATTCTGCCGTAAGCACACTCTTCACAAGGAAACAAAGTGATCGGAGGGAGTATTTGAATGGCTAAGGACAAAGAGAATACAACATCCGAAAAGAAGGATAAGAAGGAAAAGAAATCCAAGAAGGAACCCAATAAGATCGTTAAGTGGTTTAAAGACTTAAGGATCGAATTCAAGAAAGTCGTATGGCCCACTAAGGAAACTGTTATAAACAACACTGCTGTTGTTCTCGCAGTTGTTGCAGGTTCTGCAATCATCGTTGGTGCTCTCGATTTTGGATTCCTCCATTTGCTTAGTTTCATCTATACACTGGGCAAATAATGAACTCTGAGGAGGATAGTTATGTCAGAAGCAGCTAAGTGGTATGTTATCCACACTTATTCAGGCTATGAGAATAAAGTAGCTCAGAATATTGAAAAGGTTGTAGAAAACCGTAAGCTTCATGACCTTATCCAGGAGGTCAGAGTCCCTACCGAAAAGGTGACAGAAATCACTGACGGTAAGAGTAAAGAAATAGAGCGCAAGACCTTCCCAGGTTACGTTCTTGTCAAAATGGTTGTTACCGAGGACACATGGTATGTAGTCAGAAACACAAGAGGCTGCACCGGATTTGTCGGTCCTGCTTCAGAACCTACTCCCCTTTCCGAGGAAGAGGTTAAGAAGACCTTTGGTATTGATGTTTCAACTGTCGAAGTTAACTTCAAGGAAGGCGACCGCGTACAGATTTCAGGCACTGCTATGGATGGCTTTATCGGAGTTGTTCAGGGTATCAACATCGAAGATCGAACAGTTGATCTTCTCGTATCAATGTTCGGCAGAGAAACCCCCACTACTTTACCTATCAACCAGGTAATAAGAGTGGAGGACTAATTAGGTCAAAAGAGAAGCCGAAGTCGGCTTCAGTGGGAGAGGTAAAATAATTCTTGCCTCGCCATTTACCACATTTATGGAGGTGCGAATTCAATGGCACAGAAAGTAGTTGGCTACATTAAGCTTCAGATCGCAGCAGGAAAGGCTACTCCTGCACCGCCTGTTGGACCTGCTCTTGGTCAGCACGGCGTAAACATCATGGCATTCACAAAAGAATTCAACGAGAGAACAAAGAACGATATCGGTATGATCATTCCTGTAGTTATTACAGTTTATGCTGACCGTTCATTCTCTTTCATCACAAAGACTCCACCTGCTGCAGTCCTCATAAAGAAGGCTTGCAACATTGATAAGGCTTCTGGAGTTCCGAATAAGACTAAGGTCGCAAACATCACAAAGGAGCAGATCAAGAAGATCGCTGAGACTAAGATGGCAGACCTCAACGCTGGCTCACTCGAAGCAGCTATGAGCATGATCGCTGGTACAGCTCGCTCAATGGGCGTTGTAGTTGTTGACTAATTATTAACTTGAATGACGATAGGGGCTTTTAATAATCCCCTGTTCCGACTTCTCAATGGTGGGAGGAAAATTCCGCTAATCGGGTAAAATCCCGGTATTACCACTTTAATAGGAGGAAATATAATGAAACACGGCAAGAAATATGTTGACAGCGCAAAGGCTGTTGATTCTGCAAAATTTTATGAGTCTGCTGAGGCTCTCGAGCTCGTTTGCCAGAACGCAAAGGCAAAGTTCGATGAGACAATTGAGGCTCACATTCGTCTCGGTGTTGACTCACGTCACGCTGACCAGCAGGTAAGAGGAGCTGTAGTACTTCCTAATGGTACTGGTAAGACAGTTCGTACTCTTGTTTTCTGCAAGGAAGATAAATATGAGGCTGCACAGGCAGCTGGCGCTGACTTCGTTGGCGGTATGGATCTTGTTGACAAGATCATGAAGGAAAACTGGATGGACTTCGATGTTGTTATCGCTTCTCCCGACATGATGGGCGTTGTTGGTCGTCTTGGTAAGGTTCTCGGTCCTCGTGGACTTATGCCAAACCCAAAGGCTGGTACAGTAACTCCTGATGTTGCTAAGGCTGTAACAGAGGCAAAGGCTGGTAAGATCGAGTATCGTCTTGATAAGACAAATATCATCCACTGCCCAATCGGTAAGGCATCATTTGGTGCTGCTAAGCTTGATGAGAACTTCACAACTCTTATGGAAGCTATCGTAAAGGCTAAGCCAGCTGCTGCAAAGGGTACTTACCTCAAGAGCTGCACAGTTACTTCAACAATGGGACCTGGCGTTCCAGTTGCTACTGCTAAGTTCGGTGTTTGATCCGACATAATAGCGTAAATTTAGGCGTACAAAGAATTTTCTTTGTACGCCTTTTCTGTTTATCAGAACTGATTTATCGAACTATTTGATATGTCAGTTTCAACCTGTTGTAATCTTTCTTCTTTTTCCAGTACTTGTGGAAGTTTCCTATAGTAGGCGGCTACAAAAACAGCTACTACAACACATGCTATAAAGAACACTATCTCAAAAAGCCAAAGCGGAGTATTAAAAACATGTGGTAAAATAACTGTACAGTCTACTGCAAAGTGCAGAAATATCGCAAGAGGATACAACCAGATCTTTCCCTTTTGACGCACTGCAGAAAAAACAAGAACAGACAACGAAATATGTATTATTATTGCTGATATTCTTTCAAAGAACCCCCACATATATACCGAGAATCCGTTTTCGGTCATTTTATTTACAGATGTCAAGAACTTTTCTTTTAATGCATCATTATAATTATCTGTAAATAAATGAAGCATTCCAGCATTAGTTATAAGAGCTATTAACAAAGTTACAGAAGCTGCTCCGCCAACAAATATAATGCTCTCTATACCACCGTGCCCGATACCATAAGTAACACTATCACGACGATCCTTGTATTTTCGCATTAGCGTCTTCATACCAACCAAACGACCAGTTTCTTCAAAAATGCCTGCCATCGCAGCTGAAAACAAATAAAGAATAAGTGGTTTGCTAAGAAGATTAAGTGCTTTACTATCAACTAATGCAATAATAAAAGAGAATGATCCTTCGATAATTAATGCAAATAACGGAAATACCAGACATCCAGTCCAGAAAGGCAAAAGACGGGATTTGGTCTTGATTTTCCATACAATTATTAATACTATAGGAAGTAAAACAGCTAGAAATCCCTCGATAATAGCTCCAATTATTGATGCAGTTGAAAAATGAATGTTTTCCATAATCCCCTCCAATATTGATATTTTAATTATATCATCCCACACTACTAAAAGTCAAGTTTCATGAATTCGAAATATGATATCAAAAACATTAAAAAAAGGGCGCTCATTTCTGAGCGTCCTTTCATTAGTTTTAAGCTATTACTTAAGAGCGTCGAGCTTAGCAGATGTTGTTGGGAAATCAGCCTGCTTGATAAGCTGAGCATCCATCATCTGGATAGCAAGAGCATCCTTAGAAGTAACACCGTCGCCATCTACAACGTCAGCGTTAATCTTACCCTGTGCCTTAAGTGCGTACTTATCGCTATTAGCGATAGACTGGAGGATAGCTGTTGCATCAGCAACTGTAACCTTACCATCTACGTTAGCATCGCCATAGAGAGTGTCACCTGTAGCGCCTGAAGTTGTTGTATTAGCCTTAGTTGTTGTTGTACCAGGTGTTGTCTGTGTTCCAGGTCCAACTGGATCACCTTCCTTAACGCCAGGAGCAACATCCTCAAGGTAGGATGCCATCCAAGCAAGAGGAGCGTTCCAGTTGATTGTGATCTCATTTACAGACCAAGCTTCAGCAGAGTCAACATAGCACTTCTGGCTTGCGAGAGTTCCTCTCTTGAAGCCAAGACCGCCTACGTATGGATCCTGCATACCTGCACCAGGACCACCTGACATAACGCCTGCAGGAGCCTTCGGGAAGTCAGGATCAACGCCGTTAGCCCAGAGTCTGTGGTGAGGCCACTGGAGTGTAGAACCAGACTCTACATCACCATAACCAGATACGTATGAGAAGTCGTTACCATTACGTCCGAAGATGTAGTCCATAGCAGTTGTTGCACCGCTGAGGTACTTAGGAGTCTTAGTAGCGTCGTAAGCATATGCCATTACGATAGCATTGTTAGCAACGAATGAGTTTGAACCCCACTCATAACCGGAAACCTCGATCGGATTACCTTTATCATCAAGACCGATATTGATCTCATCAGTGAAAGTTGAGCCAACATATGGGATACCCATACCAGACTTGTCTTCCTGCTCAATGTAGTTATCAGCAGCCTTTATGATGGAATCCTTAACAGTCTTAGCATCAGCATCGCTGAGCTTATCGCTGTTGAGGTAAAGTGACAGAGTACCAAGACCTGATGTACAGCCCCAGTTGAATGAGCTGAATGAGCCCTTGTTCTCACCACCACCAAGGTTAGATGTAAGGCTGAGAGCCTTATCAGCACCTGTTGAGTCGTTTGAGTTCTTGTAATCCATGAGCTTTGTGTAGTACTCTTCATCGCCAGTTGTAGCGAAGAGCTCACAAAGTGCCCAGTAGTAGTCATCAGTTACGTATGTATCACCGTAAGGACCACCGCCGATAGCCTGATCAAGAGGAGCGAAGTAAACATCACCCTTCTTAGCATTTGTACCCTTAACGTCATCCTGCTGAGCAGAAGTACCGTTCTTGTTGTACCAGTTATCCTTGAGCTTTTCAGCAGCAGCAAGACCTGTCTTAGCGTTCTTGAGGCATGTTGCAGCGAAATCATCGTCAATGCCTTCCCAGAGACGTGCAGCCTGAGCAGCACAAGCAACCATGTTGAATGTAGCTGCATACGTAGGTGGCTTAACGATACGAGTCATATCCTCAAATCCTTCGTACTTCCAAGCGTGGATAGCAAGACCTGTCCACTTATGGTCGTGAAGCTTGTGATATACAAGACCAGCATCCTTGCCGAAGTAAGGATCCTTAGAATCAACCATCATATCAAAGAACCACTCGAGCTCAACTCTTGCCTCGTCGAGAGCATCAGGAGATCCCTTAGCAGAACCTGTCTGAGGAATGAGCATTGACTTACCATCAGCCCACTTATCTTCCTTACCAAGGTTCTTGGACATTTCATACATATTCTGGAGTGTCCAGATAGATACACCACCGTTAACAACGTATTTACCGTGGTCACCAGCGTCATACCAACCGCCTGTAGCAGTGATCTGATAATCCTCATCACCATCAAACTTACCAGAGTAAGACTTGATCCACTTGGACTGAACATAAGCTGTATCAGGGCTGTGGCCGTACTGTGAGTGAGAAAGTGAAGCAGCATCGCCGTTCTTAATGTACTCAGCCTCTATCGGGATACCTGAACGGTTCTGATAGAAGTAGCTCATTGAATCACGAAGAAGTCCATCATAAAGAGTATCAGAAATAGCAAATGGATGTGACCTATTCATCTGATATTCCTTACCTGTCTTCCAGTTAGTCCACATTACCTTGTCACCGGAAATAGTTGTATCATAAGCGTTCTTCTTGATACCAGACTGTGTACCAGAAATACCTGTCTTATCCTTAACAATGATATAGTAACCAGTACCGCCTGTCTGAAGCTCTGTGAAGTCAAGGATGTGAACATACTCACCAGAATCCTTGTACTTCTGAGTTGAAACACCACCATCAGTCTTAGCTGTAGTAGTCTTAGGTGTACCAGAATCGTAATCGTCCTTAATAATTGTGGACTTACCTGTGTATACAGAAGTGCCCGAAGAATTATAAACATCGAACTCAAGAGGCTCTGAAGCGTCTGAAGTATATGATGCTCTCTTTCTGAGGCCCTGGTAGTAACCTACCTGGTTAAGACGAACGTTTGTCTTAGGTCTAATAACGCCGAACTCATTTGAAGGATCGAAGTCACCATCACTGCCTGAAAGATCTTCGAGAGACATGTTATCGAATGTAAGTGTAGAGTCGTTAGGCATACCCTTATCAGTACCGCCGTAGAGAGCAGCACCATCTGTACCAGCGTGGCATGCATAGTGGAAAGCCCACTCTGCAGGGCCGTCTTCAATAGGAGAAGGACCTGAACCAGCTGTGAAATCGCAATCGATCTCAAATGTCTGGCCCTTAGTTACCTTACTAACCTGCCAGTTACCATTACCTGTGTCGTTCCAATACTCTGCTGTACCAGCATAGTTACCGATCTTGGAGTAAATCTCACCATCTGCAGAAGGAGTAATCTCTGCATGGATGTGATACTTATGGCCGCTTTTAATTGTGAGGCCTCTGTGACGGAGCTGAAGATCCCATCTTCCGTTACCGCCCATGTTGTTCTTGATAGTTACTGTATAAGCACCATCAACAATGTCAAACTTCTGCTTTGCAGGGTTTGTTTCACAGGTGTGCCAAGGAAGACCAACGCCGTCTTCGAAGTCAGTCGCACCGAGAAGCTGACCTGCATTTGCACTCATAGGAGCCATAACGCCAGCTACGGAAGTAGCTGCCATAGCTGCTGCCATAATACTACCTGTGAGAGCTTTTGTAAGTTTCTTGTGCATTTTTTTATACCCTCCCTGATAAAATAAAAAATATAATGTTTATAACGCAATACCAGTGCATGTATTGCGGTTATATCGTATGAAAACTGCGACAGATCCAATCCCTACGCGGATAAATTGCTGCACTGATCCATCATTCATATTATATTATATCCTAAAATAAAAGTAAATAGCTTTCCGTAATTTCGTGTATTTCCATAATGCCTTGCGCAATAATTTGTACACTTTGCCAGTAGACATAAAAAACATAAAGGGAGACGAATCCCCCTTTATGAATGAATTATGAATTAATTTTTATCAGAGTGGAAGCTTGTCAATTTCGCCTGCATCTTTCTTTAAAATAACAAGCGCATCGTTAGCTGTTATACCTGATTCTCCATCAACGTCACCATTGATTTTTCCTTTAGCCTTGAGTTCATACTTGTCCTTGTTAGCAATGGACTGAAGTATTGCAACTGCATCAGCAACTGTTACCTTTCCGTCTACATTTGCGTCACCATATAGTACATTATCGCTGTTGCCGGACTCAGTACTATTAGAAGAAGTGGTAGTCGTTGTTGTTGTGTCTGAGGGACGAAAGGAAGTGGTTGTTGTTTCTGAAGTGGTTGAAGAAGTAGTTGTCACTGTAGTAGTAGTTGTAGTTGTTGTCACAGTAGTTGAGGTAGTAGATGTCGGAGTAACTGTACCGCTGCCACTTATACCAGATCTTGTTGGAACATAATCCGATTTTGTCGGAACTGTTCCGTCAGGTTCTGTACCCCAAACATGAACACCGCTTACATACATTGTAATATGATCATTCAAGGAATCTGACTTCTTAAGATCAGTTGCCTTTGCAAGGCCTCCCTGATATGACCAGTCATTAGTTGCATCCCATGCACCAGCTGTGGACTTTCCATCAACAGCATCAGGAATTGAAATACGGAACTGTACTTCATCACGGTGTTCAGACTGTCCTGTCGGCATGATAGCACGACCATCATCGAACTTAATTAGTGCATAGTATGTGTTACCTGAAGCATCTCCCTCATACTTATACGGACCAGATACTGTTGCAGATCCCTGACCCGAAGCATACTGCTGAGATTTACCTTCTACCTTGATATCATCTACCGAGAGACCAAAATCAACGATTTCAGATACATCAAAATAATATCTGAACTCTATATCCTTTGCAACTCTTGCCGGCCATGCTGTATGGTTCATAGTCCATGATTTTATCTCGGTATAGCTCTTGCCCTCAGTACCATTAATTACTGCAGCAACTTCCCATTCTGCCCACTTAGGTTCTTCCTGAGGAGGGAAATTGGAAAGAGGTGTTCCGCCGTGATCGTTAATCAAAGCACAAAGACAAGCTGTGTAACCAGCATTGTAGTCGATAGCAACCTCAGAATACTGATAGTCACTAACACCGATCTTTGTCATATCATAGTTACCGCTCTGGTCAGGACCACCGATAAGCGCACCATAAAGAGTATGTGCGTACTCTGTCTGCCATCCTTCATCTCCGCCGGAAGCCTGGCCAAGATTATTCCAGTGGTCATCATGAATACCGGAAGCAGTTCTGTGGTGAACAGCAGTCGGATTCTTGTCACCCATACCAAGAACATAACTGAGTTTCTGCTTATTGTCTCCGAAGCAGTAGTTCATCTGTCCTTCTGCCCACTTCTTATACTTAGCAGAAAGTGTGGCATCATCCTTGAAGATTGTATCGCTTGCGAGTTCTGCAAGCCATGCAGTTGTTGTGGCATGACGGAGACATCCCCAGTTGAAGAGCCATGCAAGGCCATCAGGAGTATAGTTTATTTTCTTTCCGCCGTATCCATCAGGTCCCCAGTAATCAAGATGGTGAGATACATGATCAATCCATTCTTTTTCACCAGTAATCTGTGCATACAGGAATGCTGCTGCCTGAGAAGTATCATCCCAGCAGAGACCCCATGTATATTTTCTGTCAGTTGACTGATTCTCTAGTGGGAATTCAGGAATATAATCCTTCTTTACTTTTTCGAGGTAGCTCTCATCACCAGTTGCCTTGTAAAGCCAACATGCAGCATACATACAGTCATCTACCCATGAAGTTGTAGGATAGAACGACTTTTGTGCTCCCTGACTCTCATTGCTTCTGGTTGCATCAGCTGATGCAAAAAGACTCTTAGCATGCTTAAGATAATTCTCATCCTTGAATATCATGTAACCTTCTGCAAGTGCCGCTGCAGAAAGTGCAAGACAGCTTGAATCGGATATAGTATCATACGGACGTTCCCAGTCGCCTGTTTTGAGATGATGCTTTCTAAGATATACCTCTGCGCTGCACCATACAACGTGGTCGTCATTATCGCCGATGGTACCTATCATCTTTCCTCCGCCGACATCACAATTGAGAACATAATCAAGTCCCCACTTAAGATTGTTCTTATAAACTTCGCCAAGGCCAGCTTTGTCAACAGCATCTTTGTATTCGATGTAACCCCATGCAAGCATCGATGCTGAATAAGCATTTGTCAATGTAAATTTGTAATGGTCACCAGCATCATACCATCCACCAGGAACCTTATCAGTGTCTTTACCGTCCTCATCGACCATAGAGTCTTCTCTCCACGGAACACTGTTCCAGTCCGGAAGCGAACCGGACTGCTGTACCTCATAGAAGAACATAGACTTCTGCAAGGCTTCAGCGTAGTTGTAGTTACTGTCTGCAGCATCAACTATAGGAGCAGAAGTCAGCATTGTAGCCGACATTGCCATAGCAGAAACCACAGACACAATCTTTTTGAATTTCATTAGATTACCCCTCTCTGTTTTTTGATGCGAAAGCAATCGCACCTATACATTTTTACTATACAATATTAGCTTTGATTTGTCAAGAAAAAAATGTCCGATGATACGCTCCGGAATAATAGAGAATACCATCAGACATTTGAATTATTTCTTAATGTTTCAGTCTGCACCACTCAAGCTGAATATACTGTCCCTTCTCAAGTGTTATCTTATCATCAGTATCAAAATCGTAAATTCTGTTAGTGAAACCATCATCTTCCATGACATCTTCAATGCTCTCATAAATCGTATAGTTCTCATAACCCTGATCTGTAAGTGCTTCGATGCTATATGTTCCTGGTTTCAGATCCTTTCCCACAAGGAACATTCCGGGATGCATAAACGGATCGTTTTCACCTTTGAATTCTTCAGCAGGATATGCCTTAGCCCATGAGAAGTGCAAATACTGTCCTTCTTCAAGTTTCATATACGTTGAAGTCTGATACCAACCTGAATGAATTCCTTTTTCATGGTTGGCATCCTTGAAAACTCCGGCATAGAAACTATTATAATCAGGATCCGAATCTTCATCTGCCAGAAAGCTCAAATCCTCTGCAATAAAGATATAAGTTCCCGGATCTATCCCCTTACCTACTGTATAGTCACCATCATCAACATACGCATCAGTTTGGCCACCGACTCCACTATATACGCTTCCGCCTGTAGTGGAAGAATTATTACTCTTGTGCGAATTTGAAACCGGAGGTTCAGTAGGCTTGACTATAGAAATGCTTGTTGAAGATTTATCTTTTGACTGGTGAGTCATACTAATCTTATTAGTAATAAAAATCGCCCACACAAGAAGTGCAACAACAAAAAGGGAACATCCAATAAGAAGAATATATCCCGGATGAATGCCTCCCTGTTTTTCCGGCTCAGGTATCTCTTCTACCTTCTGTATTTCTGGTTTACCATTATTAAGGTAGCTTCTATAATCTGGTACAGGTCTGGGATCTGGTTTGCGAATTTCTTCAGCATTGGTCCGCTGTTCAGGTATAGGAACTGATTGTTTTATATCCTCTGTCAAGGGTTCTGTAGCATCAACTATTATTTTTTCTGTTGTCTCCTTAGTATCTTCTTTTATATCATTATTAACTTCATCCGGAAAAGAAGCTACATCATCAGTTGCTGCCAAGACATCAGAAGTAACAGATTTCTCTGAAACAGTTTCAGAATCAACCGTAGTTTTCTGACTTATCTTCGCATCATCAGGTACTCTTGTTTTTTCGCCGTTCAAAAGAGCGGGAGGTATAACTACATCAGGCTGTCTTCTTCCACACGCCCGGCAGAATCTAGCATCAAGACTTATTCGTGCACCACATTCAACGCAAAACTTGTTGTCCATTCATTTCACTTCCTTAACAATACAATTAAAGGCTGCACCTATTAGGTACAGCCTAAAAAATTGCCGATTAATTACTCAGCGCTGTCTTCAGCAGGAGCTTCCTCAGCCTCTGCCTCAACCTCTGTCTCAGCTTCTGTGTCAGCTGCGTCCTCAGCATTGTCCTCAAGAAGAGCACGAATTGAAATGCTGATTCTCTTAGACTCTGTATCAATATCAATGATCTTAACATCAACAACATCACCAACTGAAAGGATGTCCTTGACGTTCTCAACCTTTTTGTCAGCTATCTGAGAGATGTGGATAAGTCCATCAACACCATCAATAATCTGAGCGAATGCACCAAAGCTTGTGATAGAAACTATAGTAGCCTTAACTACATCACCAACATTATACTGTGAAAGGAATACTTCCCAAGGATTGTCCTCAGCCTTCTTGAAGCCGAGAGAAATTCTGTTTTCCTCACGATTAAGATCCTTTATGTAAACCTCGATAGTATCACCAACGTTTACAACTTCACTTGGATGCTTGATGCGCTTCCAAGAAAGCTCAGAAATATGTACCATACCATCGATACCGCCAAGATCAACGAATGCACCGAAGCTTGTGAGAGACTTAACCTTGCCTGTGAATGTCTGGCCAACTTCAGCAGCCTCCCAGAACTTAGCCTTTGCCTCTTCCTTCTTAGCACTGTCGACATCCTTGATTGAACCAACAGCTCTTCTCTTTCCGCCTTCTTCAACTTCCTTGATCTTGAACTGAACCTTCTGCTTGTTGAGCTGCTCAAGGTCAGTACCTCTTGCAAGACCTGTCTGTGAAGCAGGAATGAAAACTCTAACTCCAAGGTAGTTAACGATAACGCCCTTATTTACGATACGAGTAACTGTACCCTCAAGAACTGCGCCTTCTTCCTTTGCTTTAACAATAGTATCATAACCAGCCTGCTCGTCAACCTTTCTCTTAGAAAGAGCAGCTGTACCATCAGCATCATTAACCTTAACAACGATGAGGTCTATCTCGTCTCCGATTGAAACGATGTCCTCGGGCTTCTTGGAAGGATCATCTGTGAGATCCTCAAGCTTAACGTAGCCTGTATGCTTAGTGCCAAGATCAACTGTGATCTCTGCATTATCGATACCTACAACGATACCCTTAACTTTCTCTCCTGTATGTATTTTTTTGAATGACTGATCGAGAGCTTCTGCGAAATCGATCTCCTCATCCGAGTTTGCTGTGAGATTTACATTCTCTGTCATAGTGGTTTGTACCTCCTTGATTATATATGCAGGTGTGGAAGCGCCGGCTGTTATGCCTATCCTACCCGCACAGGGCAGCTTCAAAGATGAAAGCTCGTCCGAATTTTCTATGTGATACGTTTTACAGTACCTGCTGCAAACTTCATACAGCTTAACCGTATTTGAACTGTGCCTGCCTCCAACAACAATCATAATGTCGGAATTCTTAGCAAGCTCTGCTGCATCTGACTGTCTAGTATCAGTCGCATTGCAAATAGTATCGAATATAACAATATCAGGATCGTTCTTGGGGATCACCTTTAAACACTCTTCCCATACTACTATATTATACGTTGTTTGCGCAACAAATGCAAGCTTTTTTCCCAAAAAATTATCATTTTTTTCAAAAAGGTGTTTTAGCTCAAAGTTATCCTTGAACACGTAATAATTTTGGTCACAATGTCCAATTATCCCCTGTATCTCGGGATGATTCACATCTCCGGCAATAAGAACAAGGTAGCCTTCCTTTGTCTTTTCGGCAACTATTCGATGTATCTTAGAAACAAAAGGACAAGTCGCGTCAAGCATATGATTTCCCTTTGCTTCGATCTGTTCATAGACATCTCTGCCAACGCCGTGTGAGCGAATCACAACAGTCTCATCCGGCTGAAGATCATCCACTGAATCGACAACTCTTGCTCCTCGTGACTTCATATCATCAACAACATCCTGATTATGAATTATAGGCCCTAAAGTCGCAACCTTTGAATTCTTCTCAAGTTCGGTATAAACCATTTTAACGGCTCTGTCCACGCCAAAACAGAATCCAGCTGATTTAGCGACCGTTACTTCACGCATTTTCTTTTTCCTCCTGTTGTTTGTTTTCCGGTTTTAAAGGTCCTTCAACAAGTTCCTTGATATCCGCCATATAACGGTTCTTCAGCTTTACAAGCTGACGTGGATTGGGTTCTTCCGCTGGTTCAACATAGTCCTTTGGATCTATCGGCTTGCCAAATTTTACTGTCACTCTTGTACGAAATTTCAGTTTATCACCGAAAACAATACCTACCGGTATTATTCTTCGGTCAGCTTTTGCAGCTATAAGCGCAGCACCGGAATGACCTCTTCCGACTTTTCCATCCTTTGAACGCGTACCTTCAGGGAATATCATCAGGCTTCTTCCGTTGTGAAGTCTGTCGATTGCTGTTTCTATTACAGCCATGTCACCTTTTCCACGTGATACCGGAAATGCACCAAGCGTGCGGATGAGCCATGCAAACAGCTTCTTCTCAAACAGCTCTTCTTTAGCCATGAATGCATACTTGCCAACTGCTCCTCCTCCGAGAAGAGGCGGATCAGCGTTAGATCGATGGTTTGAGGCGTAGATAACTTCCTCACCTCGCGGTATATTGTCCCTGCCCTCATAGTGCAGGTTGTAGATTATGCGAAAAAACAGCCGCACAAAGAATTTTGCAATATAATACATCTAACTATTCCTTCCCGATGTGTTTTGTCATTCTGAAACGGCTCTCCTCCGTGGCGGTGACAGCATATCCGAGCCGCTGATAGAGGTATCTTGCCACTGTATTTGTACTCTCAACGTGCAGAGAAGCGGCAGGTACACTGCTGGCAGCCGCATAACGTTCGGCAAACTTTATCAGTTTTTTGCCGATCCCCTTTCCACGAAATCTCTTTGTGACTGACAAATCGTCAAGATAGACGAAATCTCGGTGGAGTTCCACAGAGATATACCCGACTACCTCTCCATCCGATACAGCTACATATATGACGTCTCCTCCGCAAAAGAACTTATCCAGATAGCCGTCTTCATAGCCTTTTGTCTTCTCATCTCCGACACTCGCGAGCATCTCTGAGAAAAGCCGCTCTATTGCTGGTATATCTTCTGAGACAGCTCGCCTGTATGTGACATTCATCAGCCTATTTTATTCTCAATAACCTTGACGATCGCATCAGCTGATTCCTCAAGATTAAGTGTTGTTGTATCTACAAGAACCGCATCATCAGCCTGCTTGAGCGGAGCTATCTCACGGTGCATATCCTGATAATCACGCTGTATGATATCCTTGAGTATCTCATCATAAGTCGGACAGTCGGGCTTCTCTGCAAGTTCCTTATAACGACGGTTCGCACGCTCCTCTGCAGAAGCAGTCAGGAATATCTTGACATCAGCGTTAGGAAGAACTACAGTTCCGATGTCTCTTCCGTCCATAATAATATTGTTCTCACGCGCGATCTTCTGCTGTGTCTCAAAAAGATACGCTCTTACTGCAGGGATTGCGGATGTACGTGAAGCAGCCATGGATATTGCTGGTGTACGGATAAGATCTGATACGTCTCTGTTGCCAAGGAATACACGCTGAGCGCCATCAACAAATCTCAGAGAAACATCAGCCTTCTCGAGTGATTTTTCAATATCTTCATCAGCAATATTGTTCTCTGTAATATAGAGAGCTACTGTACGGTAAAGTGCACCTGTATCAACATATATATATCCAAGCTTTGCTGATACCATTTTTGCGATTGTACTCTTTCCTGCACCTGCAGGTCCGTCGATAGCGATGTTGATTGTTTTCATTTTTTATTTCTCCTTTAAATATAATGATTATCATGCTTTTTTCAGCAACTCTGATACAGAGATTGCAAGATCAGTCAGTATTGCTCCGGATGCAATAACGGAAAAAACAATACAAACTGCTTTGGGTAGCTTATCACAGAGTTTTCCGGAAAGCGGATGCAGCCAGAAGAAATATCCGACTGCTAGTGCACCGAATATCGCACTTGAAATGAGACTCGAGCGATCCTGAATCGAAAACCACCAGTTGTGATATGTCCAGAATTGTTTATGGAAAATAAACTCCAGCAAATATGATGATGCCATTTCGAATGCGGTAGTTACTACTGCCGAAAAAACAAACACAAATACAGGGTGTCTGTCGCGCTCTCCAAGCATTCCCAGCAGAATGAACGCACCGATAGCATATATCGGCAAGACCGGAAGATGCAAGATTCCACGGTTTACAAAATGATGATACAGTATATATACTGTTATCACCTCATAGACCCAACCGAAAAAACCTGCCACAACAAATTCAAATACATAGCGGAATATCCGCTGCGAAACATCTCTTTTCATATTTCATCACAAATACATTGCCGCTGCGTAGGCGGTGGAAAATGCTATTTGAAGATTGAAACCACCTGTATATGCATCGACATCAATAACCTCTCCGGCAAAGAATAATCCTCTGCATTTTTTCGACTCCATCGTCTTCGGATCTATTTCTTTTACAGAAACGCCGCCGCTGGTAACAATAGCCTCATCAATCGGCCTGAATCCAGAAATTCTGACCGGGAACGCCTTGATCAGTTCTCCGAATTTTCTTCTCTGCTCTTTAGTTATCCCATTGACCTTCTGCTCAGGGGATATTCCGGATAATCTTACCACTACCGGAATAAGCTTTGAGGGAAGAAGCTTACGTATGCCATTTATAAAATCACGATTAAGATTTTCTGCGAAATCACGCTGTATCCTTGCATCAAGCTGTTCTGGCGAAAGAGCAGGTTTAAGATCAATTACTATTCTGTATCTGTTTGGTTTCATGTCGCGTATATGGCTGCTCGCACTAAGCACAAGCGGTCCGCTCACCCCAAAATGAGTGAACAGCATCTCACCGAGTTCTGAGAAGATTTTCTTTTCGCCATCATAAAGTGACAACGTAACATTTCTTAGTGACAGTCCCATCATCTCTGCACAATACTTATCAGGTGAAACAAGGGGCACAAGGCTTGGTTTAAGTTCGGTAACCGTATGCCCGGCACTCTCTGCGAGAGAATATCCGTCACCAGTAGATCCTGTATTAGGATACGATTTGCCTCCGCAAGCAATGAGTACGCTTCCGCTCCGGTACTCTTCACCGCCCGCTTTTACTCCTACGCAAACGCCATCCTCAATAATGAGCGAGTTTACACGCCTGTGAACTATCTTAACACCTAAGTGCTTAAGCTCACGGCCGAAAGCCGCTACAATATCTTCGGCGTTATCACTTACCGGGAAAACACGATTTCCTCGTTCGGTCTTAAGGGGGACCCCAAGCTCTTCAAAAAAGCTTTTTGTCTCATCGGCACCGAACATAGAAAAGGCACTGTATAAGAACCTCGGGTTTACAGGAATATTATTTAAGTGTTCTTCTGTAGGAGAGTCGTTGGTAACATTACATCTTCCCTTACCGGTAATACGAAGTTTTCTACCGATATTCTCATTGCGTTCAAAAAGCAGAACTGTTTTTCCAAAGCGTGCCGCCTGAACAGCCGCCATACATCCAGCCGCTCCCCCACCTATTATAATAGTATCAGTCATCTTCACCGGTCAGTATTTTATGAAGCTTGTCACGGACTGCTCCTCGCAAATTCTCATCATCAGAAAAGTCTTCTGAGAATTTACTGTTTCTATACGCTGGATCATTGCCTTCTGCCACGACATCCGCTAGATTTACCCGATGAACTGTTTCAACAACATCATCAGTTTCAGGCAGGACAGGACCGTATCCAAATCTGTCAATCGTCATAAAACACCTCTCCTTTCCGTCGGAACAAATAATCTTTCCGACATGATAACCAATACATCTGATATTATAAGATCGATATATCAGTGCTTCTTGCCGCCAGGCTTTTTCTTTCCAGGCTGCTTTGATCTTGAAACAGGACCTCTTGAATTGCCATTCCCGTTTCTGTGCGGAACCCTTCTATCTGACATGCTGTCTTTTTTCTGTCCGCGTCTGTCTCCGCCTTTAACAGAATTGTCCTCAACAAGACATTTGGGTGATGAGCCAATCAGATCGTATCTTCCGGCTTTTTTCAGAGCTTCAAGTACAAGTTCTTTGTTCTGAGGACGGAAGTACTGCAGCAAAGCTCTTTGCATAGCCTTTTCCTTCGGAGTTTTAGGAACATAGACCTTCTCCATGGTATATGGATCCAGTTCTGAATAAAACATAGCTGTGGAAATAGTCCCCGGAGTCGGATAGAAGTCCTGGACCTGCTCAGGGCGAATATGGTTATCGCGCAGAAAAAGCGCGAGTTCTATAGCTTCATTAAGCGTACTTCCGGGATGAGATGACATCAGATATGGAACAAGATACTGCTCCTTGCCCATTCCCTTTGTAATCTCATAAAAACGTTTCTGAAAAGCCTTATACGCCTCAATATGTGGCTTTCCCATCTTGTCAAGAACAACTGCGGAACAATGCTCCGGAGCGACTTTTAGCTGACCGCTAACATGATGCTTTATCAGTTCACGCATGAATTCGTCATTCTTGTCCTGCATAAGGTAATCATAACGTATTCCCGAACGGATGAATACCCTCTTAATGCCTTTGATCTGTCTGATTTTTCTAAGCATCGCAAGATATTCAGTATGATCAGCTTTCAGGGCAGGACACGGCGTCGGGGCAAGACATTTTTTCCCCATACATAGTCCTTTACTAAGCTGCTTTTCACATGAAGTATGGCGGAAATTTGCAGTCGGACCGCCGACATCATGTATATACCCCTTAAAATCAGGCATTTTCGTAATTCGTTCCGCCTCAGCAAGAACTGATTCCTCGCTTCGTACGGTTACTCTTCTGCCCTGATGAAGAGCTATTGAACAGAAATTACAATAACCGAAACATCCACGGTTATGAGTTATGGAGAAGCGTACCTCCTCAATTCCGGGAACGCCTCCCTGCGCATCATATGACGGATGTACCTGTCTTGTATATGGCAGGCTGTATATGTAGTCAAGTTCCTCTGTGGTAAGACTAAGTGCAGGAGGGTTCTGAACAAACATCATCTTTCCATGACGCTGTATGATCGTTTTTCCATAGACCTCATCCTGCCAGTCATACTGTATCTTTACAGCCTTTGCATATTCCACCTTATTGTCACGCACCTGCTCGAATGACGGACACTGAGCTGCTCCAAGAGGCGTGTTTACTGGTTCTGTCATATAGCATGTCCCGCGGATATCATGCATTTCATGGATATCCTCACCGTTTGCCATCCGCTTACAGATCTCTCGTATCTGGTGCTCTCCCATTCCATATATCAGCAGATCTGCACCGCAATCTACAAGCACTGACGGACGAACTGTATCATCCCAGTAGTCATAATGAGCAAAGCGTCTGAGAGAAGCCTCAAGTCCTCCTACAACTATCGGAACATCCTTAAAGTATTCACGAAGTTTCTGACAATACACGATTACAGCCCGGTCCGGACGCTTTCCGGCAACACCACCGGGGCTATAAGCATCATCTGAACGTTTCCTTTTAGCCGCAGTATAATGTGCGACCATTGAATCGATATTACCTGAAGTCACAAGGAAGGCATACCTCGGAGCGCCGAATCGGCGGAAATCCCTGTCGGTATGCCAGTCGGGCTGTGCTATGATACCGACAGTGAAACCAAGGGCTTCAACAAGACGCGTTATAATCGCCGCACCGAAACTCGGATGATCAACATACGCGTCGCCGGTAATATATATATAATCGAACTGCTCGATCCCGAGCTCGTCCATCTCCTTTTTTGTGGTCGGTAAGAAGCCTTCGTACAAGGTATCACTGCCTTTCCTTCATAGTCTTCAGAACTCAAATCTGTTCTCCACTATCATGGTTATCAGTATCACTACATTGAACATCAAAAATACAGCTGCGATAGCCGCATTTCTCCAGAAATCGAATGAAGTCGCGCATTCCTGACGAAGTATCACGCGCTTATCCTTCGGAACAGCCATACTTCCCATTCTGCTGGTCACTTCAGCCAGCTCGCGAAGGAGTGCAAGTGTCTCCACCTCATCAGGACGAAGTATCCCCATTGCCTCTTTGTTCTGGAGATCCTCCATAATGATATCACCTGTGTCAGGCTCAGCATGTTCAGGAACAAGGATTTCAACATTCTTGCCCGCGATCATCTTCTTTGCTGCACGGCAGGTTGTGGTTATTTTATATGTAAAGCAGTTTTCCGCAAGCACAATAAGCTCATAAGCTCTGTCCCCCATTAGGTCAACAACTCTGTGCGATGTGACCTTGGCAGACATCCTCTGAGTATGATCACGATAGAATTTTCGCTTGTTATATGCACTGAACGCCGCGAGAGCCGCAAACAGAGCCGCAATACCACAGAAAATAACCAGCAGCATAAAATCAATCCTCCTGCATTCTGAGTTTCCAATCGTCGAATTGCATTTTCGACATCAATACCTTTCTTGGCTTCGAGCCCTCACTCGGTCCGATAATACCGCGTTCCTCTAGCTCGTCAATTATACGGGACGCTCTTGCGTAACCAAGCTTCAGTTTCTTCTGTAGCATGGTTGTTGAAAGCTGTCCGTTGTTTACAGCGACCTCTGCCGCTCTGATGATATAGTCTTCGTCACTTCCTACTTCAAATCCACTGTCAGTTGAACCGCTCTTGTCACCCTTGCCTGTCTGAGGAACATAGTTCTCAACAGCCTCGATAATATTGCTGTCATATTCTTCAGACATCTGTGAGCGTATGAAGGAAAGAGTCTCATTTATATCCCTGCTCGAAGCAAAACAGCCCTGAACACGGATAGGTTTGCCGCTTCCGATCGGCATATACAGCATATCACCATTTCCGAGGAGCTTATCCGCGCCCGCCATATCAATAATGGTACGTGAATCCACCTGAGACATAACAGAAAGAGCGATACGGCTCGGGATGTTAGCCTTGATAAGACCTGTGATAACATCCGTTGTAGGACGCTGTGTTGCAACTACAAGGTGCATACCTGCAGCACGTCCCATTTGTGCGAGACGGCAGATATAGTCTTCAACTTCCTTACCAGCAACGAGCATAAGATCAGCAAGCTCGTCGATGAATATTACTATCTGCGGCATGAATGCGAGTTCCTCATCGTCCTCTGAAAGCTCGTTATACGACTTCAGATCGTTCGCACCCACTTCAGCAAATATATTATATCTTCTCATCATCTCAAGAACAGCCCAGTTCAGCGCGCCTGCTGCTTTCTCTGCCTGTGTGATGATAGGAATCAGCAGATGTGGTATACCCTCAAAGACCTTAAACTCAACCATTTTCGGGTCGATGAGTATCAGCTTTACCTCATCCGGTTTTGCGTTATAGAGTATGCTCATGATTATCGAACGTGTGCAGACTGATTTACCAGAACCAGTAGTACCCGCTATGATAACGTGAGGCATCTTTGTGATATCACCAACTATAGCGTTTCCGGTAATATCCTTTCCGACAGCGAAAGCCAGTTTGCTCTTGGAGTTGTGGAACTCGCTTGAAGAAAGGATCTCCCTGAGTGTTACAGTATCCTTGTTTATGTTAGGAACCTCTATTCCGACAGCAGCTTTTCCTGGAATTGGAGCTTCAATACGCACACCCTGTGCAGCCAGACTGAGGCAGATATCATCTTCAAGTCCCTTGATCTTTGAAACTCTGACACCAGCACCTGGCTGTATCTCATAACGTGTGATTGAAGGTCCGCGGTAAATATTGCGTATTTTAACATCAATGCCGAAACTCTTAAGAGTGTTAACGATATTGTCAGCCTTCTCGCGCATTTCAGCAGCAGCTTCAGCAGGATTTGAACGAATCTCAGGCGGTGTAAGAAGATCAATGCTTGGAAGTATGTACATCTGCTGCTGTACAGGGAGTTTCTGCTCCTCATGCTCTTCCTCAACAACAGCACCATCACGTTTTGCCTTTTCATCAGCCGCTTTTGTTATGAGGTTTTCAAGATCGATGTCTATATCTATTCCGTCACCTTCAGCAGTCTTATCCTTGACCTGCTCCTTAGCCGGCTCTGCCTGTATCACAGGAACAGGAGCGGAATCGGGAAAAGATTCAGAAGAAGCTTCCCTGTTTTCATCCGGAAGCGGGATATCAAAGAACATGCTGAATTCATCGTCACCGACTTTATTATTCTCAGATGATGCCTGAACAGATGTTTTATCTGAAGATGGAGTCTGGGAATTGATCATTGCAACCGCTTCAAGGTCCTCAACAGAACTGGCTATATTGCGTTCAGGCTTCTTTCTTGATCTTACTGGCTTTTCAGGTACTGAATCCAAATCTTCTTCCTCTACGATCTCACCATCTTCACCTGTGAAAAATCTGTTGGCATATATGAAAGGAGCCGCAAGCATTTTAAAGAATTCTATAAGGCTTTTTCCCGTGAGAAGCAGTGCTATCACAAAGAAAAGGATTATAGTCAGAATACGTGCGCCTAGCTTACCCATGATTGCAAGTAGCAGTCCGGAAATAGGGAGTCCCGCAAGTCCGCCGCCCTTCAGCTGAGTTCCATCATGATATACTTTTGAGATATTCTCTGTGAATGAATGTCCTGGTATCTCACCCACCATGAACACCTGAATTGCTGAGCAGATAAGCAGTGTCATTACGATACCGAGTATCGCCTTGCCTGCGACATTATCACGGCTCTTTTCCAGTCCGATGAGTACTGAAGTATATATCAGAACTACAGGAACCAGAAATGCAGAAATGCCGAACAGACCAAGCATGAATGTATGTATCCCGTGCCAGCCGGCTGTTCCGGGAATAAATGTCATAAGTGCGATCAGAACACCAAGTGCAAACAGGATTACTGACCATATTCGGTTAGTATCCTTGTCATCCTCCGGCTCTGCTATAACTTCATTAGCCTTTTTCTTTCTTGGCTTTCCTTTGGGTGTGAGATCCTCATCACGGAAATCAGCGCCCATCGGTGCTTTTCTCTTCTTTGCGGGCATCGCTTTGTTATCCTCCAATGTTCTTTTGTCCAAGGCTTTATATATATCGCCTTTCATTATTTTCTATCATTTCATAAAGGCTGTCCATTGCATCACCAAGACTGCCCAGACAGTCAATTAGTCCTATTTCAACCGCTTTCGCTCCGTCAATGACAGAACCGACATCAAGCACAAGTTCCTCTGTATTCATAATAAGCCGTCTAAGTTCTCCTTCAGAAATCCTGCTGTTACGGATTATGAAATCAACTATTCTGTCCTGCATCTTATCAAAATAGGAAAGAGTCTGTGGAACTCCGAGAACTGTACCATTCATTCTAACCGGATGTATTGTCATCGATGCTGATGGTACGATAAACGACTTCTTCGCGCTTACTGCAAGCGGTACACCTATCGAGTGACCTCCTCCGACAACAAGTGATACGGTCGGAGTCTTCATTCCTGAAATGAGTTCCGCGATTGCAAGTCCCGCCTCAACATCTCCGCCCACAGTGTTAAGGATTATCATCAGGCCCTCTACGCTTCTGTCCTGCTCAACTGCAACCAGCGCCGGCATTATATGCTCGTAACGGGTGGTCTTGTTCTGTTCAGCAAGAACATAATGGCCTTCAATCTGTCCGATAACCGTCAGACAGTGTATAAGATGCTTGGCATTCTGATCGCTGTTTTCACTCAAAGATACTGTGCTGTTTTCTTTTTCCATACTTCACGCTCCGATAATATAATAATCATATTATCTCCGGCAAGCGTCAAAGTATACATTATTATTATATAACATTTCAGTCATAAAGTCAATACACTAAAAATGCAAAAAGGCAGTAAAAAAGCTAAAAAAACGGTGCTGGCAATTCACAATCATCGGCATGTTCTCCATCAGTTTTCTTGATACGTCCTTTCATTGTTTGTCATACTGGCACCAAAGTCTGATTCGGCATATAATAAAAAAGTACCGCAATACTGACAGCGCTGTCTAACGTCAGGAGTGATATATGAACAAGTGTACTTTGGAAATGCCATCATACACCTATGCACAGAAAGCCGAACGGCTTCTCAGGTCAAAAAGCATTCCAAGCGAAATAAAACGTCGAAACAGTGGCTGCGGTTACATTCTGAACATCCACACCGACTGCAGAGCGGCAACGCATATACTTGATAAATATGGTATTCCATACGTACTGAGAGAAAACAGCAGTTCACCATGATGATCAATTTTGACAATGCAGCAACGACCTATCCCAAGCCTGACTGCGTTAAAGCTGCTGTTAACGAAGCCATGGACAGATACGGTGGGAATGCCGGCAGAGGAGGACATGTACTTGCCTCAGCAACCTCAGAAGCAGTATACTCAGCACGAGAAGAGATTTCTTCACTGTTCGGAGCAGAACCGGAAAATACCATTTTTACAATGAACTGCACACATGCACTTAATCTTGCAATTCAGGGAATAATGTCAAAAGGCGGTCATCTCATCATCAGCGGGATGGAACACAACTCTTCAGCGCGTCCCGCCGCAGCACTCGCTGAAGAAGGGAAAATAGGACTGTCAGTAGCAGAAGTATTTCATGACTCAGCAAAAACGCTGGATATTTTTCGCAGTCTCATTCGTCCTGAAACAAGAGCCGTCGTCTTCACAATTGCCAGTAATGTCACAGGTCAGATTATGCCATATCGTGAAATTGGCAGAATATGCCGCGAACATGGCATCTGCTTTATCGCTGACGGAGCCCAGGCTTGCGGTGTAATCGATATCAAACTGTCAGACGGCATCAATATTCTATGTACAGCAGGACACAAGGGATTGTATGGAATAACCGGGACCGGACTGCTTGTTACAGATGGAAAATATCCTATTATTCCTATCATGCAAGGCGGTACAGGAACAGACTCAATGAGTCTTCGCCAACCGGATCTGACGCCAGAAAGCCTGGAAAGCGGAACAGTTGGCGTTATTGGAATCATGTCACTCAAGGCAGGTGTCGGATTCGTTAAGCGTACAGGTATCAGAAATATATTTCATCATGAAGACATGATATGCCATCGATTCATGAACGAACTCTCTAAAGACAGCCGCTTAACTGTATACCGCTCATCTCATGCAGATTATGTTCCTATAGTTGCTTTTAACATAAATGGGATGACTTCCGGAAATGTTGCCGCCAGACTTGCTGAGCAGGGTTACTGCCTCAGGGCCGGCTATCACTGTTCTGCCCTAGCCCACAGGATGCTTGGTACAGAAAATGGCGCTGTACGGTTCTCGCCCTCTTATTTCAGTACTGAAAAAGATGCTGTTGAACTAGCCGAGGCAATAAAAAAATTGTGATGATTCAGTGATAATGAAAAAAAACTATTGAAATTATCTCGATTTGTGGTACAATATATATGATAGGCAGCGTATGCCTCTGCGGCCGGGACACCCCCGCACGCAGGAGAAGTCCCTTCTGGTTGAAGGGACATACATAGAAAAAGTAGAACAAAGAAAGGAAGTGGAAAGATGCCCTCGTTCAGCGAAATACAGCACGCGTTCTTCAGTCTTATAAGCACTTTTGAGCTCAAGGATCTTGTAGATGTTGCCGTACTTTCTTACATAGTCTATCTTTTGTTGAAGCTCATCCGAGAGACAAGAGCGGGTCAGCTCGTAAAGGGTATCCTCCTACTTGTGGCAAGTTATTTCGTCAGCAGTTTCTTCGAACTGAAAGTTATGAAATACATCCTGGGCCACGCACTCGACATCGGTCTGATCGCAATGATAATCCTGTTCCAGCCAGAACTCAGACGTGCTCTTGAAAAATTTGGTCGTACCCGTTTCGGAGTCACACTTCTCGGCATTGGCACTTTATCAGGTGATGTCAAACAGAAGTGGGATACTGCAATCGAAGCAATCTGCGATTCATGTGTCGAGTTATCTGCGACCTGTACAGGCGCACTTATTGTCTGTGAACGGCAGACTCGTCTGGGAGAACAGATAGAAACCGGAACAATCCTTAATGCGACTCCAAGCAAGGAAGTATTTGGAAATATCTTCTATCCGAAGACTCCGCTTCACGACGGAGCAGTTATCATGCGTGATGGTATGATCCTCGCAGCAGCATGTTTTCTTCCTAAACCTCAGAACGATGCGGCTATCAACAAAAAACTCGGCTCACGTCACCGTGCTGCTATCGGAATGAGTGAAAACTCCGATGCAGTAGTAATTGTCGTATCCGAGGAAACAGGACAGATATCAGTTGCGATAAACGGAGTACTAACACGTGATTTCACTCGAGAAAAGCTCAAGGGTCTTCTCGAAAAAGAAATATATGATGTATCAGATGACAACACCGCACGTAAAAAGAAGATATCCTCCTGGTTTGAAAGGAGGAAAAACAAATGAAATTTCTCAAGGAATTCCGAGAGAAGCATATGCAGAGCAATCTTTCTCTTGCAATCCTCTCTGTAATCATAGCTGTACTGGTATGGCTGATTATTTCACTGACTCAGTATCCTGATACTCAGAGGACAATTGATCATATTCCTCTCTCTCTTGACATTAAAGGCTCTGTTGCAGCAAGCAACAGTCTGAATGCTTTATCTTCAGATGTTAAAGAAGTTACAGTTGAAATACTTGGTAGCAAACTCCAGGTCGGTAACCTGAACAGCGACAATCTTGAAGCGTATATTGATGCAGATTCAGTAACAACTGCCGGTACACGCTCAATGACGATCAAGATCAGATCAAAGGATTCAAGCAATATTAATTATGAAGTCAAATCAATAACCCCCGCAACTGCAAGCGTGCTTTTTGATAAGACTGATACTCGCGAATTCAAAGTGCTCCCACAAGTACAGAACGTTTCCACTGTAGAAGGAAAGTCTGTTGATCAGAATGATATAACTTGCGATCCTTCTGTAGTACGCATAACTGGTCCATCTTCCAAACTTGACCAGATATCAAAATGCTATGCTGTACAGAACAAGGAACTGAGCCTTGACAGAACTTATGTAGTTTCTACTGATGAACTCGAACTCTATAATGAGGATAATTCACTCCTTGACCAGACAGGCCTTTCATTCTCAGAAACACACTTTGATATTACTATCCCTGTTGTAACCCAGAAGGAAGTTGAGCTGTTCGTTTCAATAATCGACGCTCCCGAAAACTTTGACACAAGCATAATCAAGTTCAACCTGTCATCGAATTCTGTGCTTCTTGCCTGCAACAACAGTCAGACAGAGATCCCTGATAAACTAGATATCGGTAAGGTTTCACTCAGTGATCTAAAACCAGGATTCAGCCAGACCTTCCTCCTCAGCAGCAGACTTGAAGGAACTGAGCTTGAGAATCTTTCCAATCTCGAAGCAGTAACGGTAACGTTCAATGATTCGGACTTCTCACAGAAATCAATCGTAATCGATAAGAGCAGAATCAACCTGAGCAATGAACCTGATGCTTCAAACTACAAGTACGAGATCATGTCACCACGTCTCGAAATAACGCTTATCGGTCCTGAAGAAGTTCTGGCAGAAATCACACCGGAAGACATAGTTGTGGATATTGACCTTCTTAACGCAAATATCTCTTCTAATTCTTTCAGCTGGAACGCTAAATTCTCATGCAAATATGACAACGTATGGGTAATTACACCTTCAAAGGTTGCGGTAATGCGAACAAAGACCAGCGGATAATTTTAAAAAACGCGGAAAGAAGTATTTTCTGTCCGCGTTTTTTCATCAATTTATCGCAGTTAATATCCACTTCCAATAATGAATCAACCACCCCCAATGGAATATTTGAGTATTATCCGCCGTTAAAAAGGCCAAGTACCAAGTCGATTTTTGTGCGATTCACCGAATTTTTTAATACAACACGTAAAATCTATTGATTTTTTTACATTCTGGTAGTATAATTTTTCCTGTACATTTTTGCGGAAGTGGTTTTCCGCACTAAAATAACATGATGAGGGAATCGACAATGAAAAGAAAGAACCTGACTGCAGCCCTAGTCGCATTCGCAATGGCTGCTTCCTGTATTTCTACAAGTACAGGACTTATCTCAACCGCCAATGACGGAGGCGTAGAATTTGCACTTGGCGATACAAGCGGTGACGGAATAGTCGATGCAAAGGATGCATCAGAAATACTCGCAGAGTATACAAGACTTTCCACAAACTCACAGGGATTCTTCTCCGGATCACGCGCCAAAGCTGCAGATGTTAATCAGAATGGCAAGATAGATTCTTCAGACGCATCATCTGTACTGATGTTCTATTCTTACTCCTCTACTGGTGGCGACCTGAATCTCGTATCTTTCCTTGACAGTCTTAAGCCTGCAGGAAACGGTACAACAACCACTGGAACAGCAACAACTACTACATCAACAAGTACAGAGACTACAGTTACAGATACTGTGACCACAACAACAGTTCTTTCAACTGATGTCCCTGTTACAACAACTGAAACAGCAGATCCGAACAAGGTTACTGAAATACTTGTAAGTCGTTCTTCATTCACCTTAAAAATCGGGGAAGGCGCGCTATCTGCAAGAGTAACAATGCTGCCGGAAACAGCAACTGATCTGCATGAAACCTGGAGCAGCAGCGATGAGAACATTGCTGTGGTTGACGACGAAGGCTGGGTTACAGCTATTTCTCCGGGAAAAGCAATAATAACTGTCCAGAGTGTTAATAACCCCGAGGCAAAGGCTGAAATAGAAGTCAATGTAGAAGCAGAAACTACAACTGCTGTAGATATGAAAAAAGTAACTTCTATCCGTCTAGATCGTACTGAGGTAACAATGGAAGTCGGAACCGCCGAGCTCTCAGCTAATGTAACTATGCTTCCCGCTCAGGCTACTGATCTTCGTGAGATCTGGACAAGCAGTGATGAAAACATTGTCGCTGTTGACGGTGAAGGCTGGATAACTGCTAAATCGATAGGAAAAGCAATCATTACGGTTCAAAGTGCTAATAATCCGGAAGTTACTGCTACTATTGAAGTGACAGTTACAGACGGAACATCAACCGTTCCAGAAACTACATCTACGATAACATCAGCTACTACAACAGTTTCTGCAAGTACAGAAACCACCACAGTTGCTGATTCCACTGATACTGATACTGATACTGTAACTTCAACAACAGTGACTACAACAGTTTCAACGTCTGCATCTTCCGAATCAACAACTGCTTCAGAATCAACTTCAGATTCAACCACTGCACAGACAACTAGTTCTGCAGGAACAACCGAAACAACAACATCAGTTTCAACTACTGCTGATCCAAAGAGAGTGGCTTCCATACAACTAAGCGTCACCTCAATTGAACTCAGCGTCGGAGAACGCGGTATATCTTATGTGAAAATGCTGCCAGAGACCGCAAAGAACAAAGAAGAAATCTGGACTTCAAGTGACTCCAAGGTAGCAACTGTTGATATCTACGGAAACATATCTGCCGTCGGAACCGGAGAATGCATCATCACTGTCCGCAGCGCTGACAACAAGGATGTATCAGCCGACGTTGCAGTTAAAGTATATCCTAAAGACAAAGTTAGAAAAATTGAGCTTACAGCCACAGAACTTACTATAGAGCTTGGAGACAAAAAGATTTCCTATGTTAGAATCTATCCCAACACTGCAGTAAACATGAACGAATTATGGGTATGCTCGGATACTAACATCGCAACCGTTGACGAATATGGCTGGATCACAGGCAAAAGCATCGGTGAGTGTATAGTTACTGTATACAGCGTAGATAACCCAGACGTAAAGGCAGATATCAAAGTTACTGTCGTATCACCGGATGTTCCGGAAACTCCTACCGACACTCCTCCGGAAAGCAAAATCATCCAAGACAGTACCGACGAGGAAAGAATTGCTTTCTGTACACCATTCCCTGATTCTGCAAAGGGAAAATTCTCAATAGAGTATGTAATCACCTACAGCGATGAAACACAGAGCAGCAATAAAACATCTGTACTCACTGTCCCAACACTCAAGGATTACACTGTTTATTTCAAGACAGATAAGGGCGATTTCAGTGTTACTTCATACCTATACAATGAAGACAATGGTAAACGTGCAAGAATAGGATCATACGAATTCAAAGCATCCCCTGCTGAATGCACTACAACAGTTGAAGATATAATCTATGCCTTCTATTATGTAGGTGGTCTTTCAGAATAATAAAAAAACGGGCATTTCATGTTAAACACAACACGAAATGCCCTTTCTCTTTTATTGAATGTTCCAGATGTTCTCTGAATAATCGGCAATTGTTCTGTCAGAACTAAACTTGCCGGCATTGCACATATTGAGCCACTGCTTACGCGCAAAAGCTGTTCTGTCAGAAGCATAATCGTAAATACAGCGAAGCTTTGTATCAACATAACTTCTGATATCACCAAGGAGGTAATAATGATCTGGAGCATGCCAGCTCGCACCATCAAGAAGAGACATATACAGCTCACGGAAATCACCGCTTCCGCCGTCTGATACCGTACCGTCGATAAGTGAAGATACAACCTTCTTGATCATCGGATCCTCAGCAAATACTCGTCTGCTGTCATACTCAGGAACAATACGCTGAAGGTCCTCGACTCTGGCGCCGAAAATATAGTTGTTCTCCTCGCCTGCCTCCTGCACTATCTCAATATTTGCTCCGTCAAAGGTACCCAGAGTAACCGCACCATTCAGCATAAGCTTCATGTTACCGGTACCGGAAGCTTCAGTACCAGCAGTTGATATCTGCTCGGAAACATCAGCTGCAGCAACAAGCTTCTCCGCATAGGAAACATTGTAGTTCTGTACAAATACTACTTTAATAAGATCACGTGTATCCGGATCTGAAGAAACAATACGACCGATCTCACTAATGTACTTTATTATTGCCTTAGCCCGCTTGTATCCGGGCGCTGACTTTGCACCGAAAATGAATGTGGTCGGTTTGAAGTTTGTAATACTTCCATCCTTTATACCATAATAGATCCACAGTATAGAGAATGCATTGAGAAGCTGTCGCTTATATTCATGGAGACGCTTGATCTGTATATCAAAAACAGATTCCGGATCCACTTCTATACCCTCGCGTTCCTTTATGAAACCAGCAAGCTGCACCTTCTTCTCCTGTTTGATATTAATAAAACGCTCCAGTACTGCCCCATCATCAGCATATCCCGTCAGTTCACGAAGTTTTGAAAGATCTGTGATCCATCCATCGCCGATTTTTTCTGTAATAAGCTGAGATAACTCAGTATTGCAGAGTGCGAGCCAGCGGCGCTGGGTTATTCCATTTGTTTCATTGCGGAATCTGTCAGGATAAAGGCTGTACCAGTCTGCCAGAACCGAGTCTTTGAGGATCTGTGTGTGTATCTCAGCAACTCCATTAATATGACTGGAAGCATAGCATGCCATATCAGCCATATGAATAAGCTCACCCTTTATTATCTTGATGCGTCCTGTCTTGTCTTTCGGGACTCCAGAAGCATACATCTCAGCAATAAGTTCTTCATTGATCTGAATAATGATTTCATAGATTCTCGGAAGCACTTCCTCAACAAGTCCTGTCCACCACTTCTCAAGAGCTTCCTGCATTACAGTGTGGTTAGTGTAATTGAACACTTTCTTTGCTGTCGCAAGAGCACGCTCAAATGTCCATCCTTCATTATCTATGAGCTGGCGTATGAGTTCAGGGATAGAGATTACCGGATGAGTATCATTAAGCTGAATTGAGATATAATCAGCAATATTATCTAGAGTGCCGAAACGTGCTTTATGCTTTCGCAGAATATCAGTCAGTGAAGCGCAGCTGAAGAAATACTGCTGCTTAAGTCTTAGCTTCTTTCCTTCGTTTGTATCATCATTCGGATAAAGAACACGTGAAATATCTTCAGCATATATCTTTTCCTTTGAAGCTTCAAGGTAGTCCTGCTTATTGAATGTATCAAAGTCAAATTCCTTAACAGGTTCTGCCTGCCATAGACGAAGGGTTCCAACATTCTCAGTGCGGCAGCCAAATATCGGCATATCATACGGAACTGCCTTTACTGTCTGACCATTATACTCAATAATAACCGTATCATCATCACAGCGCTTTGACCATGGATCACCATATCTTGTCCAGTCATCTATATCCTCACACTGGAATCCATCAACTATAGATTGCTTGAACAGTCCGTATTTATACCTTATACCGTAGCCATCAAGCGGCAGAGAAAGAGTTGCCGCAGAATCAAGAAAACATGCAGCTAGACGTCCGAGTCCGCCATTTCCCAGAGCAGCATCTTCAATAACTTCAAGATCAGAAAGATTCAGTCCCAATTCCTTGAATGCATCATTCACTTCGTCATATATACCAAGGCACAGCAGATTATTAAATACCGCACGTCCAACAAGAAATTCCATAGAAAGATAAGCGGCACGACGTTTCCCAAGATGTTCCTGACGGGAAGTATTCCATCTTTCTGAATAAAGATCCATTACTGTATCACCAAGCGCATTGTGCAGCTGCTGAGGTGTTGCTGACTTTATATCCTTAGGAAGTCTTCCGGTAAATTTCTCAATAAAAACTTTCTTGTCCATATGTTTTTCTCCTTTATCAGTTCAATGGAATCATTTTTTCATAGTTCAGATCAGCTTTGCCGTAAATAACATCATCCAAGCAATCATAATCCTCTTTGGGAATACGGTAAACAGCTATTCTTAGTCTATAGCCAAGCGGTGTCGGAAGCAGTGAGGGATCAGCCGGATCATACTCATTCAATTCTTCAGGCATATTCATTCCTTCTGTAATATAGACATTCGTTAACAGATATCCATTATTTTCGCCGAATGAATCCCTGAATATCTCATATGACACATCTGCCGGCAAATCAAACGGAAGAGAACTACCGATAAGATTGACAAACCGGATTTTCCCCTCAGGCATCAGTTCCCTGATGTAACGCTCTGCCTCATCATAGAGTTCCTGTTTTTTCAGAACAAACAGATATCCGTCAGTGTCAAGAACATCACTGTCCTCTTTCCCACTGGCTTGAAACAATTCTCCGTCATCGTCCTCTAGGTAGAACTCAACAAGCTGCTCCTCAGGAACCTCCCCCCAGTATTCCCAGTTCAGATAACGATCAAGAACCGTGAAATTCATACCATACTTTTCATTTAATTTATCAAGCGCCTTTTTCTCATTATCAGTTATTTCGTTGACTGAATCTCTGACTTCAAAAGTAGTTGCATCAGTCGTCGGATAACTATTGACCTCTGTTGTAGAAGACGTTGTAACTAAAGAGGTCATAGTGGCGGTCTGGACCGATATATCTTCAGTCGTATCTGCTGATGACTCCGGTCCAGCTGCTGAACATCCAGCAATAACTGCCGCAGATAAAAGGATGAATAACAGTCTCTTCATCGGTTAAACACCTTATTCAGGCGACGGATCTTCTTTGCAAGTTCAGGCGTGAAATCACTTTCCTTTGTCCTGAACTGCCAGTTTCCCCCAAGGGTCGAAGGCGTGTTCATTCTGTCATCACGAGGACTGTCAAGGAAGTCCTGCATCTGAGCACATGCAACTGCAGCAACACTTCCCCAAGCCGCACGAATAACTGCCATAGGTATCTCACCTTTCTTGCGGACATTAAGATACCTCTTGGCAAATTTCAGCGACTTTTTGTCCAGACTTTCTACCCAACCGTTGAGAGTTTCATTATCATGAGTGCCTGTATATACAAAACAATTGGTTGTCGTAAAGTTATGAGGAAGATAATCATTTTCTCCATCAGAGAAACCAAACTGAAGTACCTTCATTCCAGGATATCCGCATTTATCAAGCATAACATGAACTTCAGGAGTCAGGAAACCTAAATCTTCCGCTATAATATTAAGCCTTCCGAGTTTTTCTTCAGCCTGCTTGAACAATTCATAATCAGGCCCTTTTTTCCATTCTCCAACAGTAGCATCTTCATTGCCAAACGGAATAGTGTAATAGCTTTCAAATCCACGGAAGTGATCTATTCGAACAATATCATAAAGATTTGTCGCTGCATTGATCCTTCCTATCCACCATTTAAATCCTGTTTTCTTATGATATTCCCAATCGTACAGAGGGTTGCCCCATAACTGTCCGGTAGGTGAAAAATCATCCGGCGGGCAGCCTGCAACACAAACCGGCCGGCGTTTTCGGTCAAGCCAGAACAGTTTATGATCAGCCCAAACTTCTACACTGTCCAGAGCACAGTATATCGGTATATCACCAACGATCTCTATTCCGCAGTCGTTAGCATATTTTTTCAGTTCAGACCACTGACGATCGAACTCATACTGAATAAACTTGTAGAATCCTATTTCTTTCTTAAGTTCTTTCCTAGCTTCTGTAACAGCCTTGCTTTTATGCATGGCAAGATCACTGTCCCATTCATACCAGGCCTTGCCTCCGTTCTTGGATTTAAGAGCCATAAACAATGCATACTCATCAAGCCAGTCCTTATTCTTTTCACAGAAACGTCTGTATCCCGGAAATCTGGAAGACTTGAAACGAGAATATGCAATTCTCAGAACTTTGAAACAGTTCTCATAAATAATACTATAATCAACTTTGCCTGGCTCACTCTCCCAGGTAAAACTAGAGTACTCATGTTTTTCAAGAAGCTCATCGCCCTCAAGGATCTCAAAATCGATGAAATAAGGATTTCCTGCATTTACTGAAAATGACTGATAAGGCGAATCGCCATAACTAGTCGGAGAAAGCGGAAGTATTTGCCAGCACTTAACACCTGCGCTTTTTAGGAAATCCGCAAACTCAAATGCATGTCTGCCCATCTTTCCTATTCCATACTCTGACGGCAGACTGGATATATGCATAATTATACAGCTTTTTCTCATTTTTGTTTTCTCCAATTTTAAAGAATAATTCTAAACGCTCAAGTTCATACTATCTTCAGGAGAGATGTGCTTTGAAACTTTCGCGATATTTTTTTGTTTTTCTTATGGGCTTTTTCCTGTACGCTTTTGTTGAGGTTACAGGAAGAGGATATACTCACTGGACAATGTGCATAACAGGAGGTATAGTCCTGATCATAATATATACGCTCAGTAACCATCCTGCAACTTCACTTATAAAGACCTGTTTGTTGGGCATGCCTCTGATAACACTTATCGAATTTACTGTAGGTGTATTCGATAATATAATAATGGGCTGGCAAGTCTGGGATTATTCCGAAATACCACTGAATATTCTCGGACAAGTTTGCCCCCTGTTCAGTTTTCTATGGTTCCTGTTATGCATACCTGCATATTTCATATGCCGTATGATAGGATTCAGATTAGCACCAGCATAAACACAATCAATTCTTATCATTTGATACTGATTGTATACTCTCAGATGATCAAAAGCCCTCTGTTTTTAAATCAGCTACAATGCCTGTATAAAACTCTCTTACGTCATAACCATCTATATTCTCTCGCATAAGATCAATTGCGTCTCCATGGCTAACGCCACGCATATGGTTATTCTCAATGAGTTTGTATCTCCCGTACCGTGCTGACTCCTCCCAGACAAGGCCATCATTACGTCCATTCAGCTTTTTAATTATGAGGTAACTTATGCACAACGGGAATCCGGCAGATAATGCACATTTCATTACGCTCATGAAGCTTCTATAAGATACATCAGGTGAATCCGGCATCTCATCATTAAGTGCTTTCATACGAATAGCACTCAGATCATGAACACCTGCCATGAAATCCGGACGACTGTCACCTAACTTCCCAAATAGTTTGTCATATTTACGTGCAATTCCATTTGAAATCTTATCAGGTACCTTTTCGAGCAGATAGTCAACCATGTCACATCCCCTGTGTGGAGTATTGATCGTAGTGAGCGTAGCAACATACTTATCCATTCCAAGGCAGCTGATAGCATAGCGTGAATCAAGTCCGCCTTTTGAATGAGCAATCAGATTCACCTTTTCCGCACCAGTTTCTTCAATGACCTTAAGAATCGTTGAACTCAGTTCAACTGCTGAGTCATGAACCGAGCGGGCCGATTGTTGTTTTCCATAATAAACCGTAGCGCCATTTTTTTTGAGTTCAGCAGGTACTCTGCCCCAATAATTGAAATACTGCCAGTCACGGAAAAATATTCCATGGACCATTATTATTGGATATTTGGTCTTACATATCTCATTCTCAGCACGTGAGTTATCAAGTTCGACCTTATCGACCTCAAACCAGTATTCACGCCTTGCCTTCTTGAAAAAGTGAGCAAATACAAATAAGTTAAGTGGAAATACCCACCAGAAAAGATACACAAGCAGATAGTCAAGGAGTTTCATCTGTTTGGAACCAATAGCCGTCTGAATAACACCAGCAGTAAATGTCACTAATATAGCCAGAACCGGCATTACAATGGAAAATGTCTTTGCTACAGCACCGCGTGGTGTTAAAATCAAATAAATCGCGATGATTATCCACTCGCAGAGTATCGAAGCACCTGTTAACCATGTCAGACTCAATCCTCTTCTGAGTGAACGCATCCGAAAACCTTTAAGCGGTGTTTTCTCTCTGCGAAACAGTATTATGAGGTATACAATGCTAATGATTATTGTAAAAACAACTCTCACAGATACTGGAACAGAAGTGAATGTGGTCCACAAAGGCACAAGATTATAAAAAACAAGTAATAAAATAAGCTCAATAAATCTCATAAAAATGCCTCTTGTAAAAATAAAGGACTGTTGCACATATGTGCAACAGTCCTATTTAATTAGTAGTTCTGATTTGAATCTGCGTTAAAGAACTGATTGCTGCTTTCTGTATAATAATCGTTGGGTTCAAGTGACATGAAATCATCGTCCTCCATGTCAGGAAGCCTTGCTCCGCAGCGTCCGCAGAACTGGAAACGCTCGTTAACCTCAGCATCACACTTCGGGCAGATCTTATAGCCTCTGATGCCATTAAGTTCAAATCTCATCTTCTTTATTCTTCTGCGTCTTGTGTCGATATCATCGCAAAGAACTTTGAGGTTTGCCGGATCCTCGTTGGGATTCTTATAGTATTTCTTACCGATATCGGTAAAAATCTCAACGATTCTTTCCTCCTCATACAGAATCTTTCTCTTCAGGTTATTTGCTTCCGAGATGCTTTTGGTCTTATCTGTCAAGCCTTTGCTCGCGTCACCAATTTTATCGAGAAGACCCATTCTTCATCACTCCTATTGTAATATATGCCGATCTTGCAGTAGAAAGCGACATTCTTTCACTGCCTTTGCAATATCTATTATACAATTTCTATAAAAAAAAGTCAAGGGGTTTCATATTTTTTAATTTATTGTATCAATTATTTTATGAATTTGAAAATTCGCATCATTTCTAAAAAGGCGGAGGCCTCTGAAAAGCCTCCGCCTCATTAAATCAGTTTTTTCATTTCTTTAAAAGTGCATCAAGTTTTTCAGATGTTATCGGAAGATCTACCTGACTGATAACCTTTGCATCAAGCATCTGAATTGCAAGAGCATCCTTGGAAGTTACGCCATCGCCGTTATCAACAATATCAGCGTTTGATTTACCCTGAGGCTTAAGTTCATACTTGTCCTTATTGGCGATAGACTGAAGAATAGCTGTTGCATCCGCTATAGAAATCTTTCCGTCTAAGTTAGCATCACCCCATGTAGCTGTGCATGGAGTACTTCCTGATACAGTTGTCGTAGTAGTATTTGTCACATTACCTGTTGCTGTAGTCGTTGTACTGGTTGATTCGCCTGTGTAAACTACAATTGTCGGCGCAACATCTTCAAGGTATGAGGTTATCCACGCAAGAGACGCATTCAAGTTGATTGAGACTTCATTTACTGACCATGCTTCACCTGAATCAACATAGCACTTCTGACTTGCAAGAGCACCTCTCTTCAAGCCCATTCCGCGTACATAATCATCACTGAGTGCAGCATTCGGACCTCCGCATAATACACCGGAAGGTGCTTTCGGGAATTCTGGATCAACACCATTAGCCCAGAGTCTGTGATGAGGCCACTGGAGAGTTTCATCACCATACCCAGATACATATGAGAAGTCGTTGCCATTACGTCCGAAAATGTAGTCCATAGCGGTCGTAGCTCCGGAGAGGTACTTGTCGGTCTTTGTCACGTCGTATGCGTACGCCATTACTATTGCGTTATTGACAACATATGCATTTGACCCAAATTCATAACCTGTTATCTCATCTGGCTGACCTATTCCAATACTTATCTCATCAAGATAAGTAAAGCCAACGTATGGGATACCCATACCAGACTGATCTTCCTGACTGATATAAGCATCGGCAGCTTTACATATAGACTTCTCTACAGCTGAAACAGCTTCTTCATTGAGCTGATCCTTATTTAGATAAATCGATAAGGTACCAAGGCCTGCTGTGCATCCCCAGTTGAATGAACTGAATGAACCGTTATTCTCTCCACCGCTGATGTTGGTTGTTATTCCAAAAGCTTTATCCATTGCTGTGGAATCATTAATATTCTTATAGACCCTGAGCTTATCATAATACTCAGGATCCCCGGTTGTAGCAAAAAGCTCACAAAGGGCCCAGTAATACTCATCATTTACATAAGTATCTCCATAAGGATCTCCATCTACTGTCTGATCAAGGGGAGCAAAGTATTTATCGCCTTCCCTGCTGTTTAAACCGAGTGTATCGTCCTGCTCTTCTGAGGCACCATTCTTATCATCCCAGTTTGCTTTTAGCTTTTCAACAGCAGCAAGACCGACCTGAGCATTCTCAAGACACTCCTCGGCAAAATCATCATCGATACCTTTCCAGAGACGTGATGCCTGAGCAGCACAAGCAACCATATTAAGTGTAGCTGCATATGTCGGTGGTTTAACAATACGTGTTATGTCCTCAAAACCTTCATACTTCCAAGCGTGGATAGCAAGCCCAGTCCATCTATGATCCTGTATTCTATGATATACCAGACCAGCATCCTCACCAAAGTATGGGTCATCAGACTTTACCATCATATCAAACATCCACTGAAGCTCTACTCTTGCCTCATCAAGAACATCAGGTGATCCCTTTGCATTATTCTTGTCCTGAGGAATCAGAATTGATTTGCCATCCTCCCACTTCTCATCCACGCCAAGGTGCTTTGACATTTCATACATGTTCTGAAGTGTCCACACAGAGAAACCGCCATTTATTACACATTTACTGTGATTGGCTGCTTCATACCAGCCATTTGTTGCTGTAATCTTATACTTGGTATCGCCATCAAATTTATTTGTGTAATAATTCACCCAATTAGGCTGAACATAAGCGGTATCAGGATTGTGTCCATACGCATTATGTGCTAAAGTATTCGCATCGCCATTCTTAATATACTCAGGCAGAATCGGAACGCCTGAACGATTCTGATAAAAATAGCTCATAGAGTCACGAAGAAGGCCATCATAAACAGTATCAGAAATACTGAAATCATGAGACTTGTTCATCTGATATTCCTTACCCGTCTTCCAGTTTCTCCACATTACTTTGTCTTCAGAAATCGTTGTATCATACGCCTTATCTTTGTTACTATACCGTGTTCCTGAAACACCTGTATCATCTTTAACAACAATATAGTATCCATCACCAGCTGTCTGTAACTGTGTAAAGTCAAGAATATGCACGTACGTACCGCTGTCCTTATACTTGGTAATAATCTTATTACCATAAGTCTTAGATTTTGTATTCTCCGGCGTACCAGAATCGTAGTCATCTTTGATTACTGTAGATTTTCCATGATATACAGAAGTCCCCGAAGCATCAAAGACATCGAATTCAAGGGGCTTGGCATTATCCGTTGTATATGAAGCCCTCTTTCTAAGTCCCTTATAATAGCCGACCTGATTAAGACGTACATTCGACTTCGGTCGTATTATTCCGTACTCTGAATCGCTCGGATCAATATCACCGACGCCAGTCAGATCCTGAAGCGACATATTATCAAATATAAGCATAGAACCATTGGGCATTCCTGTATCGGTCCACCCATATATTTCCTCACTATATGTGCCCTTGCTGCAAGCATACTGGAAAGACCACTCAGAAGGTCCCTCTTGAGCAGGAGAAGGACCATCACCAGCAATGAAATCAGCATCAATTACGAAAGTCTCTCCTTTAGTAAGCTTGGCTGGCTGCCAGTCACCGTTTCCTACATCATTCCAATACTCAGCAGTATTCGAATAGTTTCCTATATAGGTATAGATGTATCCATCAGCAGACGGTGTGATCTCAGCATGAATATGATATTTGTGACCGTTTATGATCACTAGGCCTCTGTGACGGAACTGAAGATCCCATCTGCCATCTCCTCCCAAATTATTTAGGATTTTAACCGTATAGGCTCCATCTTCAATTTCAAAATCCTGCCTTGCCGGGCCGGATGAACAGGTATGCCAAGGTAACCCGACTCCATCCTCGAAGTCAGTAGCTCCAAGCAATTCGACTGCATTAGCACTCACTGGAATCATAACAGAAGCAATGGAAGTAACTGCCATAGCAGCTGCCATCAGGCTGCCTGAAAAAGCTTTTATTAATTCTCTTTTTGTTTTT